>CAYZJS010000139.1:0-15257 GCA_964478865.1 uncultured Thermodesulfatator sp. | reverse complement strand
GTCTGCCACTATTTGAGAGACATTTTTACAAAACCTTCTTGCATCTTTCTGGCGGTATATTTCAGGAAGAATTACCAGCCCTGAAACCAGGAAGATGACGGATGCATGGAGTGCAAAGGAGGCAAGGATTCCCTGGCTGTTTCGCATCTTCATGTTTTTGTTGGAAAAATACAGGCCAAAAATGCCTGCAATAAAAAGGAGCAGGAACACCTGGATGAAGGACGGGGCGTTTTCCAGGAAGGATGTCAGTATTTCTGGCCTCTTTACATCACTTGCAAGGGAAAGCAGGATCTGGATCTTCCCAAACTTTACAAGGAAGGCCGTTAACGAGAGAACGGCTCCGGCTGCCGTAACGAGGGCCATTGTTATCGCAGGTGGGACCATGGCAGGCGTCCCGCTTCTGGCCTCCATGATGTAACGGGCCGTCAGGAATGCCGCTGCAGGATACAGGGGCAGTATGTAGTCGCTTCGCTTGGACATGGCCATGGAGAAAAAGACCAGGATAAATACAATATAAATAAGAAAGAGCCTGGACAGGGGGTCCTTGGAGTGCCAGTTTCTCACGATGTCATAGAACCAAAATGGCACGAGAAGGCTCCATGGGAAAAAGCCGGTCAGAAGGTAAACCGGGTAGGTGTAGAGGGGGGAATGGTTGAATTCCTTGAAGGTGCCCCCGGGGATCAGACTGGTAAAGCGGGACAGGTTTTCTTCAAGTATGAACCGGTGGAAAAAACGGTAGTCCGTTTCGATGCTTGCGGCCACGAACCATGGAACGGCCAAAAAAAGAAAGAGCACCATGCCCCTGCCTGCAAAGATCTTCCTTAAGAGTGTCCACCTTTTTTCCATCATCAGGAAGATCAGTACGGGCGTGAAGACGACAATCGCACCAACCGGGCCCTTCAGCATGACGGCTACGGCCGCGGAAATAAAAAAAGCCACTGGCACCCCGGTATATGCCTTTGGCTTGGTATCTTTCTCCGCATCTTCCAGGAACATGTAAAGGGAGCAGATGGCCAGGAAGCAGGCGGCAGTAAGGCTCATGTCTATCCTGGCAACCTGGGACATCCAGAAGACCTTGGGGCTTGTCATGAAAACCAGTGCCGAAGTGGCAAAAAGCATCCTTGAGTTCATGGATCGGCCCAGGCGGTTGAACAGGAAAAGGACGAGGAAGGCCGAAACAATGGAAGGCACCCTGGCTGCCACTTCCCAGGTCGGGCTGGCCAGGGAACAGATGGCTATGGCCCAGTAGAAAAGGGGTGGTTTGTCCAGGTCTTCCTGTCCATTTAGGTGATTGACCAGGAAAGACCCTCCCTGGAGAAATTCCCTGGCAATTTCAGCAGATTCTGCTTCCAGGGTTTCTGTCAGCCCCCTGGTGCATGCCAGGTACAGGCTGCCTAGAAGTATGAGCGCAACTGAACCAAGGATGATCAGGTAATATCTTCTTTCGTTATCTGTCATCGAGCCGCCGTCTCGTCCTGATTCATCATTAAACGCCATCCCGGTTCAATGCCTATCCTTCCTCAAACATGCGAAGTATTGCCTTTGGTTCAAAATCCAGGGCTTTCATGGCAGGGTAGAGGCCGGAGACGATCCCTATTGTTATTGAAAGAAGTATGGATATTATAGCCGTCTTCCAGGGGACAAACAGGGGCCACCTGGCAAGAAGCTGTATTATAACCGCAAGTACCAGTGAGATGACTATTCCTGCAGCAGAGCCTGCCACGCTCAGGACCATGGATTCAGTCAGAAACTGCAGGAAGATATCCTTCCTCCTGGCGCCCGCCACCCTTTTTATCGCGATTTCAAGTATTCTTTCGTATATGGAAAGGGCCATGATGGCCAGGATACCCAGTGTTCCCACGCTGAATGCAATGGAGGCGACCACGCGGCTCAGCACTGAAAAGAGGTGAAGGGTCTTGGAGGTAGTGCTCTGAAGTTCCTGATAGGTGCTCACCGTGAAGTCCTTCCTGCCGTGCCTCTTGAACAGGATAGTCTCTATCTGCCTGATGGTGTTTCTTATGGAATCCCTGTCCCTGGCAAGTACTACCGCGCCATCCAGGTAGTCCACGTTTTCAAGCACTCTAATGTGTGTCGTCAGGGGGACAAGTATGACTTCGTCAAAGTTTTCATTGCTGAAGCTTCCACGTTCAGCCAGTACGCCAACCACCTTGAAGGGCATGCCCTTCAGATAGATTGTCTTTCCGAGAGGGTTGCAGTGGAAAAATTCCTCTGCGATTTTCGATCCGATTACGGCAACCTTGGCAAATGTTTCGAGATCCTTCTTCACAAGAGGCCTGCCGTAGCGCAGCCGGTAATCCAGAAGGCCGGTGTAGCAGGGTTCCACCCCCTTGACTGACAGGCTGGAAGAATTCCACGAGGTATGTACAGGAAGGCCTTTTTGCTTGACTGCGCTCGCCTTCCTGACCAGTGTGATCTTTCTTATAGATTCTACGTCCGCGGGTTTGAGCGTGGTGTACTTGGAAAGTCTTATCCTCCGGTGCCCAACCGAGCGTATCTCGCCTGGAAGTACCATTATGAGGCTCCCGCCCATTTTCCCAAGTTCTGCTTCTATTTTTCCGGACATTGCCCCGCTGATGCTGTCCATGAGCACCAGGGACAACACCCCTATGGCAATGCCGAGCATTGCAATGATAATACGTTTTTTCTCGTGCCTGAAATAGGCCATGAGTTCCTGGAGCGCCAGGATTTTCATGATACCGCTCCTGGATGGAACCTTTCCTGCCAGGAAATGTTCCACTTTGCCGTTGAGGCCGGACTGAAACCGCGTGTTTTGAGATTTCCAGGGCACATACCGCGGCCTAAAGCCTTGATTTTAGCGCATGCACGGTATTTAGCCGTGCTGCAGTGCGTGCAGGCATGAGTACCGACAAGAGGCCGGTGGCGGCTGAAAAACATATTGCCAGAAACAGGGACTTTGCAGGATAGACCGTTGGGATCTTCAAAAGCGGAGTAATCCAGTGGACGGCCATGAAACCCGCCAGGCTTCCAAGTGCGGCGCCCATGACTGAAATGGCCAGGGCTTCTGCCATGAACTGGTAGAGTATGGCCTGTCTTGTAGCTCCAAGTGCCCGCCTTATGCCGATTTCCCAGGCCCTTACCTTGACGTTTATGGAAAAGATGTTTGACATCACGAAACCGCTTATAAACAGGGCAATAAGGCTTGCAAGGCCAAGGTACAGGGACAGGGTCCAGTTGAATATGTTCAGGAATTTCCGTACGGTTTCAGGGGTTACCACCACGAAATCATCCTTCTTGTGCCTTTCGAGCATTACCTGCCTTACCATGGATACCACGTGGTCGTAGTCGGCACCGGGTTCCAGCTTTAGCTTGACTGCGAATAGCCTCCTGTATTCCGGTTCAATGAATTTCCGGTAGGTTTTGATGGGTATCACCACCCTGTCATCGAGGCTTTTTCCGCTTGGCAGCTTTCCCTTGGGGGCAAAGACCCCCACTATGGTCAGGGTGGTCCTGGAGACCTGCACCTTTTTCCCCACCGGGTTCTTGTTGCCGAACAGGAACCTGGACAGTTCGGTTCCGATTATACAGATCTTTGGAAATGATGAATATTCCTCCGGTTCAAAGAAGCGGCCCCTTTGAAGTTCGTAGTCAAAGACCTGGAGAAAGTCCCTGGTGGCGGAGACCGCGTAGGCATTCCTGGCCTGCCCGCCTGCAGAGATGCGTCTTTGTTTCAGCATCAGGAATGCCGCCGAGCTGACCCCGTAAATCCTCTTGAGGTTTCGGAAATCCTGAAGGTCAAGGCGGTATGTCAGCCTCCTTACCCTGCTTTTGTCACCAAAGCCCGAGCGGACGAAAATGCTGTTCGGACCGAGAAGCTTTATGATATTATGGGCGTTTTGGTTGCTTCCTTCTATTGCCGCGACGATGAACACCAGGGAAGCAATGCCCATGCTTATGCCTCCAAGGGCAAAAAGGCTCCTGGCGGGGTTTTGCCTCAGGGCCTTTACCACCGAGACCAGAAAAAGATTTTTATTGAGGAGAGATGCGGCCATCTTTCAGAAATATCGTCCTCTTGGCATAGCGGGCTGTTTCCGGATCGTGGGTGACCAGGATGATGGTCTTGCCCCGGCTGTTCAGCCGGGAAAGTATTTCCATTACCTGCCCGGAGCTCCTGGAATCCAGCTGGCCGGTAGGTTCATCCGCAAGCACGATCTCCGGATCGTTTATGAGGCTTCTCACTATGGCCACACGCTGTTTCTGGCCGCCTGAAAGCTCGGAGGGGAGAAATTTCATTCGCTCCGCCATGTCCACTTCCTCCAGGAGGTCCGAGGCCCGTTTTTTGAAATCCATGTTTTTGGAGCTGTAAAGCGTGGGGATCAAAACGTTTTCCATGACATTCAGATAGGGTATGAGATAAAAGGACTGGAATATGAATCCAAGGCTTTCATTCCTGACAAGGGAAAGGTGGTCGTCATCCATGTCCGACACGTTCACACCTTTTAAGTGATAAGACCCTGAGGAGGGACTGTCCAGGCAGCCAATAATGTACATGAGGGTGGATTTTCCGCTGCCGCTGGCACCCATTATGGCCACAAAGTCACCTTCATTTATGTCGAGATCTATATCCTTAAGGACCTGTATCTCCAGGTCTCCCTGGTGGAAGATCCTGTTTATTTTCCTGAGCTGGATGAGAGCCAAGTCTATTCCCTGAAGAGGACTTCCTGCCCTTCCTGGACACCGTTTTTTATTTCGGTGAACCTGCTGTCGCTGACACCAACTTCCACAGGAACAGCCTTTTTCTTCCCGTTCTGCCTGACCATGACCACATAGTGGCCATCCTGGAATTTGACCGCGCTGTTCGGCACCATCAGGACATTTTCCCTCTTTCCTATGAGGATCTCGTTGTGGGTGGTCATCTGGACCCTGAGGGGCGGGTTGTTGTCAAAGCCGTTTACCACGGCAATGTAGTAGACCACGTTGTTCTGGATTACCGGAGCCGGGTATATCTGGGTTATGACACCGGCGTAGCTTTGCCTTACAAAGGCATCCACCCTGAATCTCACCTTCATTCCCTCTTTGATCTTTCCTATCTCTGTTTCATCCACGTAGACCCGGTTTTCTATCTTGGAGTCGTCCAGGATCTTCACGAACTGTGGGGCATTGAGGCCTGCCACAACGGTTTCCCCTTCCTGTGTGGACACGTAGGAAATCACCCCGGAAAAAGGTGCCCGGAGGGTGGAGTATGAAAACCTGATCTCTGCCCGGTTCAGCTCTGCCTGGGCTACCTTCAGGGCCTGCCTGTATTCTTCCTTCAGTTTGTTAAGCTCTGCCTTTTCCTCTTCAACTTCGAGCCTTGCCGCCTTAAGGCCGTTTTGTGCCTGCTTGAATGCGGCAAGCCTTCTTGCAAGGTCTGCTTCCGATTTGCGGAAGGCCTTTTCTGAAGTGGAATGGGTGGAACGTGAAAACAGTGCCTTCTGGCTGTTGAAGTCCCACCTGGCAAAGGAAAGTTCCTGCCTGGCAGCCTTCAATTCCAGCTCTGCATTCAGCTCAAGGAGCTTTTTTCTTTCAAGCTTTTTCTGCTGCCCGGTTATGGAATTTTCATAGTTCGCCTTGACCTTGTCCAGGGAGGCCTGTGCCTTCCCCACGGCTTCCCTCAGTTCCCTGTTGTCAATGACTGCAATCAGGTCGCCTTTTCTGACACGGTCTCCTATCTGGATGGGTTCCTTCACCACCATGCCGGTGACCCTGGCGCCAAGGCTTATCTCGGCTCCTGTGCAGGGTTTTATCTCACCGGTGGCCTCGATGGCCTCATGGATGGTGCCTCTCTTGATTATAAAGGTCTTTAGTGCCCCTTCCCGGGATTGATGTTTTCCCCTTGAGGCAAAAAAGAATATGACTGCCACGGCAATTACGGCTGCCAGGGCTGCAAGGTAGATTTTCTTTTTCATGTTCCCCTGTTCCCGTCGGAGCTTGAGATCTGCCCATTCCCTTCCTGGTGCGGGATGGGGCCTGCAAGTGCCCTGTAAAGGGCGATTCGATATTTTATCAGGCTGAGCCGTTCTGTTATGAGCTGGGTCTCCAGGGCATCGGTATTTAACTCGGTTGCAAGAAAGCGGAGGAATTCCACCGTCCCGGCCTCGTACTGGTCCCTGATCTGCTGGAGTGACCTCCTGGAAAGCTCCAGCCTCTGTTCCATGTTTTCAAGGAGCCTTCTCTGGTGGCTTTCCTGTATCAGGGCGTCTTCCACTTCTTTTAGTGCTGAAAGAACCGTGCTTCCATAATGGAAAAGCGCCTGCCTGGAGGCAGCCTGCATCTTTTCCACTTCCGCCTCCAGGCGTCTGCCTTCAAAAACAGGAGTAAGCATGTTGGCCGCCAGGTTGGCAATCCAGTTTTCGAAAAGGTCGTTTACCCGTGAAGAATCCGTTTCAATGGAAGCTGTGAGGGAAAACCTGGGATATTGCTGTGCAACGGCCTGGGCAAGCCTTGCGTTGGCAGCCTTCAGCCTGAAAAATGCGCTCCTGCAATCAGGCCTCCTGTTTACCAGCTCCACGGGAAGGCCGGCATCAGGAAGAGGAGGTACATCCGGAAGGGTCCTGTCCGTTTTCACATCAAGTTCTTCAGGGGCCTTTCCCAAAAGAACCGCAAGACGGTTTTTAAGGGTGCCAAGTGCCATCCTTTTTTCTATCTGCTGGGCAATAGTGGCCTCCACGGCCTGTTTCTGCTGCAGGGTGTCCAGGATGTCTGTCTGGCCGAATTCGTAAAGGGCCGAGATGATGTCAAGGGAAGCCCTGTTGTCCCGAATCTGTCTGGATATGATCTCGAGCTGTCTGTTCACTGCCAGTATTTCAAAGTAAGTCAGGGCAATTTCGGAAGATACCGTGATCCGTGCTGTCTCCAGGTCGGCTTCAGCTGCCAGCATGTCCATGACTGCTGCCTCTTTCCCCTTCCTTATCCTGCCCCACAGGTCAAGTTCATAGCTTGCCATGGCCCCAAGGGAGAGAATGTCCTGGTTGTAATATCTGCCCTCATTTCGCATGGTCTTGTGGGTGGCTCCTGCAGAGGTATCGAGCCAGGGATAGAGTTCTGCACCTGCCTGTTTGGCCGCAGCACGCGCCTCAACAATTCTTGCCCACGAAGCCTTCAGGTCCAGATTGCCTGAAAGGGCCTGGACCTCCATGCTGTCAAGCGAATCATCCCCGAATGCCTGCCACCAGAGAGCAGGGGAGGTCTGGTTGCCTCCCAGTGAAAAGCCTTCAGGCATCTTTAAGGGCGGTTTTTCCTGGGACGGATGGTAGCCTGCACATCCGGAAAGGATTCCGAGAAGCAAAAAGATGAAAGAGGCAGCCCATCTGGCTGGCACAGGGTCTTTTATGCGATAAATTTCTTGATCCATCTGTCTTTTCAGGTATAGAGTGATCCTAACATACCTTTTTATTCCCCGGCATGAAAGCATCAAGCCGCAAAGAACCCCGGGAGGAGTTACTTTTTGGGAAGCTGTCTTCTCGGGATTTGCAGGAAGTGGATCTGGAAAACCGGCTAAATTTTTCATTTGTAATAGAAAACAGGCTTGCAGGCCTGGCCTTTCCACGGCGTGTTAGGCCGGATGAACTCTGGATTGACTTTCTGGAAAGGAGGCGGGTTTCGATCCTGGTCAATCTCACCGAGTATCAATACGATGCCGGAAGGGGGCTGGAGGTCCTCCATTTTCAGGTCCCGGATTTTGGGGCTATCTCGCTGGAGGATATGGACGAGATATGGGAGCGCTACCTTTCCCTTCCACCCGGAAAGGCGATGGCTGTGCACTGCCTGGCCGGCAGGGGCCGGACGGGCATGGTGCTGGCCTGCATTGTTGCACGGCAGTTCGGTATGCCACCGCTTGATGCAGTGTTTCACATCCGGGCTCTCAGGCCCGGGAGCATAGAGACAGGTGTTCAAGAGGAACTGGTGGAAGAATGGATCTACACCCGCCTGGCATGACGGGAAATTTTTCTTGTCAGTACCGCTAAATTGTGTTACCTTTTTTTAAAAAGTAACAAGAAGGGTTCTCGCCATGCACATTCCAGACGGCTATCTCAGTCCCCAAACCTGTGCTGTACTCTATGCAGCCTGTATTCCCTTTTGGGTCACGGCTGGCAAAAGGCTCAAGAGAAAGCTGAATACCAGGACCGTTCCTCTTCTCAGCATATTTTCGGCATTTTCCTTTGTCATAATGATGTTCAACATCCCTGTGCCCGGTGGCACCACGGCCCATGCCATCGGTTCCGTTCTGATGGCCATACTTCTAGGGCCATGGGCTGCAGTGATGGGGGTATCCGCGGCCCTTCTTATACAGGCCCTTTTCTTCGGAGACGGCGGCATATTGAGTTTCGGTGCAAATGCCTTCAATATGGCCGTGATAATGCCCTTTGTAGGCTATTACACGTGGCGGTTTCTGAACGCGGCAGGCGCCGACAATCCTGCCCGGCAGGCGGTTAATGCAGCCATAGCCGGATATGTTGGCATAAATGCGGCTGCACTCTTGACCGGTATTGAATTCGGCATTCAGCCAATTCTGTTTCATTCCCCTGACGGCACCCCGCTTTACTGCCCGTACGGGCTTTCCCAGGCAATTCCTGCCATGATGTTTGCCCATCTGACCGTGGGCGGCCTGGCCGAGGGATTTGTCACCGGAGGCGTGCTGCTTTTCCTGAAAAAATCAATGCCTGAAATAATGGTGGATCTAAAGGCGGAGGCAGCGGCATGAAAGGTGTTGGCAGAATCTGGAGCGGGATAATATTCTTATGCCTTGTTTCTCCCCTTGGCCTTCTGGCCTCGGGAGATGCTTGGGGGGAATGGGGAAGGGAGTTTTTCCAGGAGGTCCTCGGTTTTGTCCCCCATGGGCTTGGAAGGTATTCCCGTGTCTGGAACGCACCCCTTCCTGATTACAGCGTGCCGGGGGTTGGAGATGTCCCCGGATACATCATTTCAGCCATTGCAGGTATCGGCCTTGTAGCTGCAATCACGTGGCTTCTTGGAAGGACACTTTCCGGTGGAGACAAGACCTCCAGGGGTTGATGATACCGAGGGGAAAATTTTCAGGCATCAACGTGCCTAGCTTTCAAGGAGTAGAGTGATGGCACGTGATTTCGTCGCCAAGACCCTGCTTGAAACCACCAGGGCCATAGAGCAGTCCGTATTCCAGATGGATCTTGCCTCAAAAGGCGGGTTCCTGCAGGGGCTGGACCCCCGTACCAAGATCGTAAGCTTTATGGTGCTGCTCCTGGCTGTTTCGTTTTCCAGGAGTTTTTTACTTCTAGTTAGCTTTTACTGCCTGAGCCTTGTCCTTGCCGCCCTGTCACAGGTGCCGCCCGGGCGTTTCGTCAAAAGGGTCTGGGTCTTTGTTCCCTTGTTTACCGGTTTCGTGGCACTCCCGGCCGTACTGAACCTGGTAACTCCGGGAGAAAACGTCCTTACCATCCTTTCTTTTGGAAGTGATATTCGGATAGGCCCTTTTGACATCCCGGATGCCATTTACATAACCCGCCAGGGTCTTTACAGTGCAGCATTCCTGGTGGTGCGCGTGGCTGTATCGGTTTCACTGGCCGTGCTGCTTGTTCTTACCACCAGGTGGATGGATCTTCTCCAGGGCCTTTCCATTCTCAGGGTGCCGGGGATGGTCATCCTTGTACTTGCCATGACATACAGATATATTCACCTGTTCCTGAGGGGCCTGGAAAACATGCTCCTTGCCAGGAAAAGCCGCAGGCTGGTACCTTCTGGAAGAAAGGATGAACAGGGCTGGATTTCCTCGCGCCTGGGAGTGCTTGTGGGGAAATCCTACCATCTGAGCACGGAAGTCCACATGGCCATGATGTCCAGAGGATGGTCAGGCAACCCAAGATGCCTCCATGAGCTACGTTTCAGTGGAAAGGACATCCTGACCATGGCAGCGGCCCTGGCGGTTTCGGTTTCCGGCATCGTCCTTGAAAAAATCTGTTGAAGTTTGCTGCCGTAAAGCCCGACTTCTGAGACTACAGGTGAACATGACTTCAAATAATCCCGTATTTGAGCTACAGGATGTCTCTTTTGCCTATCCTGCAAGCCAGGGAGATCCAGCCCTTTCCGGCATGGACATAAGGGTCCTTTCCGGGGAATGCGTCTGCATACTGGGTGCAAACGGTTCCGGAAAGTCCACCCTGCTCAAGATCCTGGATGCCCTCTATTTCCCGTCATCCGGGACGTTTAAGGCATTCGGGCGGGAAATCGTTCCAGGTACAATGGAAGATGAAGGCTTTGCCCTGGATTTCAGGAAAAGGGTGGGTTTCGTATTCCAGGACCCGGATGTTCAGCTCTTTCTTCCCACCGTTAGGGACGAGATTGCCTATGCCCCCCTGCAGCTCGGGTTTCCGGAGCGAGAGATCCTTGAACTTGTAGGAGAAACAGCCGGAAGGCTTGGCCTGGCCGAGCTGATGGAGAGGCCTCCCTATCGCCTGAGCACCGGGGAGAAGAAAAAGGTTGCCATTGCATCCGTGGTCAGCCTCAACCCCGAGGTCTGGCTCCTGGATGAGCCCACGGCAAGCTTGGATCCCAGGACCCAGAGCTGGGTAATCGATTTCATTGTGGGCCTGAAGGAAGAGGGCAGGACACTTGTAATCGCCACCCATGACCTTGAAATCCCTTTTGTGGCAGGAGACCTCTGCTATGTAATCGGCCAGGACCACAGGCTTCTTGCCCAGGGATCTCCTGCAGAAATCCTTGAAGACCAGGACCTGCTGGTCAGGGCGAACCTGATACACAAGCATCGCCACCTGCACAAGGGCCATGTCCACAACCATGTGCACCGGCATTTCCATTAAAACAACAGTGGCAGGCCCTGATGCAGTGAGCCTGTTCATTAATTTCTTGACAGCCAAGAGCGATTTCTTTATTTTCTTCTGACACTGACAATACCTCGGTCCCATCGTCTAGCGGCCTAGGACGTCGGCCTCTCACGCCGAAAACAGGGGTTCGATTCCCCTTGGGACCGCCATGAACATTCAAAGGAAACCAGGCGAATTCGCTTGGTTTCCTTTTTTGTTTTAAAGGGCCATCATTGGGCCATGCTCTCAAAACAAGATCTTTTTCCTATTCAGGGATTTCTGCCAGGATATACTTCAAAAATCTCATGCCGCCCCTATCTCCTGCCTGAAGGTTTTTCAGTTCGTTAAATCCACCCTTTATGCTCTTTCCCACGAGGGCTCTGATAACAGATCGTTCCTCGCTGCTTTCAAAAAGGGACGTGGCTTTTCGTTCCAGGGCCGACAAGGTTCTATTGACGGTTTCATCCACGCTGATATCTGCAAGGATGTCTTTTAATCTTTGGATTTTCTCATCCGAAAGTACCCTAACATCGAGCCTGTCAACCAGCAGAAGGTTTGAAGCTGCAGTGAAAAGTGCTGCTTCTGCAGTAAATTCCTCCACTGCAAGAAAGTTGGTTTTCTTCCAGTTGATATCCTCCCGGTAAGAAGGCCGGGGAAAAAGTGTTTCCAAGATTCTGCACCAGCAGGTTGCCGATTTCACCCTGTTACGGCATTCTTGGAGTTGTTCAAGGGAACTTATGTAAAATTCATTTGCAGTGGCCTCATCATACAGCATGGCCGGTCTTTTTGATGCAGCCTTGAGCTGTTCCCTCATCCCGTAAGGCAGAAGCTTTGCCGCATCCTTGCCGGCCATTTCTTTTGCCCGGGAAGAAATTGGTAAAAGCAGCCTGCATCCCACCCGGACTATCTCTTCCAGAAAACATGACATCAATATTTCCGCCGGGGAAAGGGACCATTTTCTTCCAAGATACTCCATTGAAAGATTGAGCATGGAAAATGTCTTTTTCAGGGCATCCTTCATGTCCTCAGGATCGTCAAGGTCAATGAGGTCAGCCATCATCACCTTGTTGGCAATTCCCGTAACCTCCCTTACAATCCGTTCCATGACCCTGTGGCCGGCCAGATTCCTGACAGCATCTTCCAGCACCGGGAAACCGCTTACATAAAGGGTTGGCACGAAGGGAGGCATATCAATATGAACAGGCAGCCGTTCGAATTGTTCGGTATTGATCCTGTGCATCTCCTCCGGTTCCATGGGCAGATAAATATCCAGGGAGTCGTAATAGTCAGGAATTCCAAAATCCTGGAGTCTGCCGCACCTTAACCTGTAGGCCGTTTCGAGATTGTGGCTGACAGTTTCTCCCAGCATGGTTTCAAACAGGTCCCGGTAGAGGCCAGGGGAAATTTCAAGTATCATCCCCACCAAAGAGGCAAAAAGCGGTGAAAGCTTCTGGTTCTTGAAAGACAGATAATAGACATTGTCCAGGGTAAAGGCAGGCAGTACGTCCTTGGCTTCCTGGATATCCATGTCATCCGGCCGCTTTACAACCGAGACAAACCCGGAAAATATGGATGCCATGAGCCAGACATCTTTTTGAAGAATCCATTTCAGCCATCCTTTCATTCCCTCTTTGGCGCACTCGGTCATGATGAGGAGCCATGACACCACCTTTTCAGCCCGTATTTCCGCCTTGGACCACCAGTCCAGGTCAAAAAAGAGTTGAAGCTGCGCGGGTGAAGCCAGGCTCAGGATGGTACTTGAATCCTCCGGTCCAAGGGCCTTGACTGTCCAGAACAATTCCTCCGGTGGAATGGCCCGGACCAGATCACCTGCCCTTCGGGATGAACAGATTATTTCGTTTCGCTTTTCCCACGGCGCCAGGAGGACAAGTGTAAGCTGTTCCTCAACAGGAAGGGTGTTTATCATTTTTTCCCTGGCACCCGGTGCCATTTTAAAAAAGGCGTGAATATCTTGTGTTATTAAGTTATTTTCCATAAATCCGATAAATAAAAAAATGTGTATTAGTTAAAGGTCCTTTTGAAGCTAAGCACGGGTCGACAGATTAACAAGCAGATAATCATAACTTGATATGCCTTCCAAGGATAATAAAAACCTTTTGAACATACTGATTGCCGAAGACGAAAGAAATATCGGCGATCTCCTCACGGAACTTCTTGCCCAGGAGGACAGGAAGATCACCCTGGTCCACGACGGCCTGGAGGCCGTCAAGAAACTTAGAGAAGATAAATTCGACCTCCTGATCACGGATCTTATGATGCCCGAGGTAGATGGAATGGAAGTCCTCCACGAGGCCAAGAAACTCTATCCGGAAATCATGGTCATTATCATCACCGGTTATGCCTCGCTTGAGACAGCAATCTGTGCAGTCAAGGAGGGTGCCTATGACTACCTCCGGAAGCCTTTTCGCCTGGAAGAGCTTAAAATAAGCGTGGATAATGCCTGTGAAAAGATCCTTCTGAGGAGGGAGAACGAGTTGTTGCTGGATCATATCCGGAAGATGTGCAACATTGCCCAGGATGAAACAGATTCCGATGAAACGGCGCCAAGTTATCCGGATCAGAAGACCCTTTTTGGTCCGGACTGGTTTCCTCCCAACTATTTTGAGACAGCAGGTTTGAAAAAAGAGGCGGTCATAGACGAACTTGAACGCTTGGCCAGACTAAAGAACCAGGGTGCCATTACAGCAGAGGAATTCCAGCTCCTGAAAAAAAAGCTGTTTGGCAACTTGTAGCCTGTCCCTGAAATGACCTGCTCCCTACCTTCCAAGAACAGTTACCAAAATCCTGGAGATTTTCACGGCAGACCATGGCGGGTCCTGGTGGTCGACGACGACGAGGCCATCAGAAAAACCTTGGAATCATACCTTGACTTCCAGGAAAACTGTGAAGTGTTTCATGCAAAAAATGCCCTGGAAGGCCTGTCCGTTCTGGAAAGGATGGAGAACGTGGATATCGTCTTCGTGGATATCAACATGCCTGGAATGGACGGCATAGAATTTGTCAGGAGGCTGAAAAAGAGGGACAGCACCGTGGTGGCCGCAGTAATAACGGGCCAGCCATCCATGGATATCATCGTTCAGGCAATGAGGGCCGGGGCCTCGGATTTTCTCATGAAGCCCTTCAGGTTTGAACAGTTCCAGGTGTCTATGGAACGCATGATTAAAGAACGGAGCATGCTTCTTGAAAACGAATTTCTCACTGAAGAGAGAAAGATAAAAAAGGCCCTGGAAAAGATGAATGAAAAGCTGGAAAAAAAGATCAGGGAGCAGGCGGTCCTTTTTTCCATAAGCGAATCCCTGGCAAAGACCAGAAGTACCGACCAGCTTTACCAGGTGCTGGTGATGCTTGCAGCCAGGCTTATTGATGCCGACCAGGCCATGCTTTGGATCAGGAAACCTGATTCAAACCAACTGGTACTCGTGGCAGCCCATGGCCCGCTTGAGGTTTCACAACCAAACATAGACATCCAGCGCAGCAACCATCCCTGTGCCCGGGTGATCAGGGACGGCATACCGATCTTGTCTGATGGAACCGTAAAACAAGGCCTGAATTCCATTGCAGGAGACGGGGCGGCACAAGACTCCTACATCATGGTGCCCTTTTCCATACGTGGTGAAATACTCGGGGTTCTTGCCATATCAGGATCCGAAGGAGAGAATGCCCTGGGAGAAGAAGCGCTATTCCTGCTTCATCTCTTGGCCGAAAGGGCAAGCCTTACCATTGAAAATCTCCTGCTCTATGACAGTCTGCTCATAAATCTCCATGCCACCTTGAGGGCCTTGGTCCGCACACTTGAGGCAAAAGATCCCTACACCAGGCTACACTCGGAAAGAGTGACCAAATGGGCCCTTGGCATAGCGGAGGAAATGGGGTGTGCACAGGAAAAACTCGACACCCTGGCCTTTGCAGGTCATCTCCATGATATCGGAAAGATTGGCATAAGAGACCAGATCCTCATGAAACCGGGAAGGCTCACAGAGGAAGAATATGAAATCATAAAGACCCACCCCGTAATAGGAGCAGAGATCGTGGGACATCTGGGCCTTTTAAACGAGGAAACGGCCATAATCAGGCATCACCACGAAAGATGGGATGGAAAGGGCTATCCTGACGGCCTTAAAGGTGAGGAGATCCCTGACCTTTCCCGAATACTTGCAGTGGCCGATACCTACGATGCCATAACTTCCCGCAGGCCTTACAGGGATGCAAGACAGGCAGATTTTGCCCGCGAGGAAATCTGCAACAATGCTGGTACGCAGTTCGATCCCGCGGTTGTTGAGGCATTCCTTTCCTATTTCAGCAACAAGGATTAGCCTTCCATGTTTTCGCCTTCTCGAGTCTGGTGAAATGACGATTTAATCCCTTCAATATTTTGTTTCTTCCGGAACCTGAGTACCCAGGGCAAAGCTGCCGAAACAT
>CAYZJS010000138.1:0-6403 GCA_964478865.1 uncultured Thermodesulfatator sp. | reverse complement strand
TGGGAGGCCTGCATCAGTTCGTCCTGTGCCTGCTTGATGGCCTGGGCATCTTCGCCCTCCATCACCTTCTTGAGTGCCTCTATCTTCTGGTTGATATTGTCCCTGGTGGCTGCATCCACCTTGTCGCCCAGTTCCTTGAGGCTCTTTTCCGTGGTGTAGATCAGGCTGTCCGCCTGGTTCCTGGCCTCAACCAGTTCCTTCTTCTTGCGGTCTTCCTCGGCATGGAGTTTCGCCTCTTCCTCCATCCGTTTGATCTCTTCTTCGGAAAGGCCGCTGGATGCCTGGATCCTGATGGACTGTTCCTTTCCAGTGGCAAGGTCTTTGGCCGAGACGTTGAGGATACCGTTTGCATCTATGTCAAAGGTGACCTCTATCTGCGGCACTCCCCTGGGTGCAGGCGGAATGCCCACCAGCTCGAAACGGCCGATGGTCTTGTTGTCCGCGGCCATTTCCCTTTCACCCTGCAATACGTGTATGGTAACCGCATTCTGGTTGTCCGCGGCAGTGGTGAATATCTGGCTCTTCCTGGCGGGAATGGTGGTGTTTTTCTCGATGAGCTTTGTCATGACTCCACCCATGGTCTCGATTCCGAGAGACAGGGGGGTAACATCGAGAAGAAGCACATCCTTCACCTCGCCCTTCAGGACAGCACCCTGTATGGCAGCTCCAATGGCCACCACCTCGTCCGGGTTGACACCCTTGTGGGGTTCTTTACCGAAGATCTCCTTGACCTTCTCCTGGACCCTGGGCATACGGGTCATTCCACCGACAAGGATAACCTCGTTGATATCTGCCTTGGTGAGCCCTGCATCCTTCAGGGCGGTTTCGCACGGAGGCACGAGCCTGTCGATAAGGTCTGCCACGAGGGCCTCGAGTTTTGCCCTGGTGAGTTTTATCACCAGGTGCTTCGGCCCGCTGGCGTCTGCCGTGATAAAGGGCAGGTTGATCTCTGTTTCCGCCGTGGTGGACAGTTCGCACTTGGCCTTTTCCGCAGCTTCCTTCAGCCTCTGGAGGGCCATCCTGTCCTCGCGAAGGTCGATTCCGTTTTCCTTCTTGAATTCATCGGCAAGCCAGTCAACGATGCGAAGGTCAAAGTCTTCACCACCCAGGAAGGTGTCACCGTTGGTGGATTTGACCTCGAACACGCCTTCTCCGATCTCCAGGATGGAGATATCGAAGGTGCCGCCGCCAAGGTCGAAGACCGCTATCTTTTCTTCACTCTTCTTGTCCAGGCCGTAGGCAAGGGCTGCCGCAGTCGGCTCGTTGATGATCCTCAGGACATCGAGGCCTGCGATTCTTCCGGCATCCTTGGTGGCCTGGCGCTGGCTGTCATTGAAGTAGGCAGGTACCGTGATTACCGCCTCTTTTACTTCCTCGCCCAGGTATTCCTCTGCCGTTTGTTTCATCTTGCCAAGTATCATGGCAGATATTTCTGCAGGGCTGTACTGCTTTCCTGAAACCTCTACGTACGCATCGCCGTTTGGTCCCTCGACGATCTTGTACGGCATGATCTCCCTGCTTTTCTGGACTTCCGGGTCGGTAAACTTGCGGCCTATCAGGCGCTTTATTGCAAAGAGAGTATTTTCAGGGTTGGTTACCGCCTGCCTCTTGGCAAGCATTCCAACCAGTCTTTCACCTTTTTCCGTGAACGCCACTACAGAAGGGGTGGTTCTTCCGCCTTCTGCATTGGTGAGAACCTTCGGTTCCCCACCCTCCATGATGGCTACGCATGAATTCGTAGTACCCAGGTCAATTCCGATAACCTTTCCCATTTTTATGTATTCCTCCTTGGATAACTGATATTGTCGCTTCCGCTACATGACTTTGTCAAAAAGCTAAGCATTTCATTGGGTTTGTCCACTGTCTTTTTTATTTTTTTTCGATACCACAACAAGGGCTGGCCTGAGCACTCGTTCATGAAGGGTGTATCCCTTGAGAAGCTCCTTCAGCACCATGTTGTCTTCCACGTCCTGGCTTTCTTCAACGCTCAGGGCCTCGTGGTAGTTGGGGTCGAACCTGTGGCCTTCTGCCGCGAATGCCTTGAGGCCGAATTTTTCAAGGGTCTTGAAGTAGCCGGAAAGGGTAAGGTCGATCCCCTCTACCAGTTTTTCAAGGTCCCTGGTCTCCCTGGCAGAGTCCAGGGCCCTTTCCAGGTTGTCCAGGAAGGGAAGAAGCTCCTTGGCAAACTCCTCGAGGGCGTATTTCATATGTTCGAGTTTTTCGCGTTCCACCCTCTTCTTGAAGTTTTCCAGCTCTGCAGCAAGCCTCAGGACCTTGTCCTGGCACTTCTTCAGCTCTTCTTCCTTCTCCTGCAGTTTCCGTTCAAGTTCAGCAGTTCCAGACGGCTGCTGAGCATTTTCTTCCATCTTTTCCATTCCTTCTTTTTCCTTTATTTCTCCCGTGTTCTCCACGGGTTCTTTTTCGTCACCGTTCAGCTGTTTTTCTTCCCTGACCATGACGTCACATCTCCTTGCATCTCGAACTGAGTATTGCTGCAATATATTCCACCAGGGAGACTACCCTGGGATAATTCATTCTCATGGGCCCCAGGACACCGAGGCTTCCCACAGGATGTTCGTTGCTCTCGTAGGGGGCCACCACCATGCCGCATTCGTTCATGCTGGAGGCAACCTCGGTCCCGATGAGAATCTGCAGCTCATCTCCCGCCAGGCACTTGTCCAGCAGCCTCAGGAGGAGGTGCTTTTCCTCCAGGGCCTCGAGCAGGCCCCGGAGTTTGGGGATATGTGAAAACTCCGGTTCGTCCAGGAGGTTGAGTTTCCCGTCTATGTAAAGGGTGCCGCTGAGCCTTCTCTGGTTGTCTTCAGGGATGAGCTGGGTAAGGATGTTTTCAAAGATCCTTTTATCCTCTTCCATTGACTGGATGATCTTGTCCCGTATTTCTGCCAGCGAGGCCTCCCTGAGAAGCTCGTTCATCCTGCGGTTGAACCGTTCCAGGGTCCTCTGGTCTATGTCCCTTCCGGTGCGGATAAGCTGGTTCCTGACCGTACCGCTGGCCGAGACCATGACCACAAGGATCACGTGGGGCTTGATCCTGGCAAATTCTATGAAATCAAGCTGGTCCTCCAGCTCTGAGGGAGCGCTTACAACTGCAGCGTACCCTGTCAGAGAGGCCAGGAGCTGGGCGGTTTTCCGCAGCACCTCATTGAAGCCGTCCACTTCCTGGAGCATCTCTTTTTCAATGGCGACCTGCTCGCCCCAGGACAGGGGTTCCTTGTCCATTATATTCTGGACAAAGAATTTCAGGCCGTCCTGCGTGGGCAGCCGGCCTGCCGAGGTGTGAGGCTGGTACAGGAGCCCTGCGTCTTCCAGGTCAGCCATGCAGTTTCGGATGGTGGCCGAACTGAGCCCGAGGCCCGACCGTTTTGCTATGATCCTGGACCCGACGGGCTCGGCAGTCTCTATGTAGGAGTTTACGACCTCCTTTAATATCTCTTTTTTCCTCTCGGAAATCTTGATAATGGCCTCCATTTTCCAGACTGTTGGTCACATTTATTTGCCTTTGGCCCGAAGCTGCAGGGCAGAAGGTGCCGCAATTTAGCACCATTTGACCAAGAGTGCTAAAAAAATAATTATGGCCCTTTGCCGTGTCAATCATGTGCCAAGCTTTAAAAAATCACGGGTGCCAGAAGGGTTTTTCATCTGGTATTATAATCCGGGATGATCTGTGTTAATTTCTACACTATTGAATCATCATTCATTCTGGTGTATGAAGAGCCAATCCCTCGGGGAGAAATCGGGAAATAGGGAGGAAAAAATGAGATTTTATCCAAGTGTTCCTGTTTTTATCGGTTTATTTGCCTTGTTTTTTGCCTTGTCAAGCCAGGAGACCCTTGCCGGCGGAGGCCAGGCCTATCCCAACGGCGCCGAGGCGTTCATGGTGGGTGCCATGCCGCCTCCGGGCATAACCATGATCAACTACGCCTATTACGGCCATGCCTCAAAACTCAAGGATGATGACGGTGATGACACCCATGTCCTGGACAGTGCCGACGTGGGTGGAGACATTATCAGGCTCATCTGGATATCAAAATACAAGATACTCGGAGGAAATTACGGCCAGCACATATTTTTCGGGGCCATCAACAAGGATATGGATTTCAATTCCCCTGTAGGCTCCAAGCTGAAGACCCATTACCATGATTTCGACGCCCTGTACGTGATCTATTCGCCGCTGCTCATGGGATGGCATTTCCAGGAGGGAAAGCTGCACGTTGCGGCATCGGCCTGCGACATCTACTTCCCCCTCTACAACGAGGACAAGGATAATATCGCCTCTGTGGGGCGCAATTTCTGGACCTTTGAGCCCGTGCTTGCAGTTACCTGGCTGCCCCTGCCTCCTCTGGAGATCTCGGCAAAATTCATGTACGATTTCAATACCCACCAGGATGATTACGAACCAGGCCCCCCGTACCAGATCGATCGCGACCCGGGCCAGGAATTTCACATGGATTTCAACGTCTCATGGGGAGTTGCCCCGGGCCTAAGGATCGGTATCAACGGTTATTACTACCAGCAGACCACCTCTGATGACTTTGACGACATTGACGACGCCCCGGCACCGCTCAGGCCATTTTTGAAGGCTGCGGAGGAAGACAAGGGAAGAGCCGTTGCCCTTGGGCCGGGTATCCTGTATAAACATCAGAACTTCATGACAACCCTGAGGTACCAGCACGAATTTGCAGTCAAGAACAGGCCGGAACTTCAGAATGTCTGGTTTAAATTAATCTATATCTTTTAGGAGAATTTCAATGAGTGACAGCTACAAGATAATCCTTGACGAAAAGGAACTGCCAAGGGCCTGGTACAACGTGCTTCCGGACCTGCCGGAACCCCTTGCACCACCTCTGAATCCTGCCACTGGACAGCCTGTTACGCCTGATGACCTGAAGCCCATCTTTCCGGAATCCCTCATCATGCAGGAAGTCAGCCAGGAAGGCTGGATAGAGATACCGGAAGAGATAAGGGAGATCTACAAGATATGGCGGCCATCGCCCCTGGTGAGGGCAAGGCGCCTGGAAAAGGCCCTGGGCACCCCGGCAAGGCTCTATTACAAGAACGAAGGCGTAAGCCCCCCGGGGAGCCACAAACCGAACACCGCGGTGGCACAGGCCTATTACAACAAGAAGGCCGGCATAAACAACCTCACCACTGAAACCGGTGCAGGCCAGTGGGGCAGCGCCCTGTCCTTTGCCTGCAAGCTCTTTGACATGCACTGCACCGTCTACATGGTGAAGATCAGCTACGAGCAGAAGCCCTACAGGAGGGTTCTCATGCACATCTGGGACGGCGAGGTGTATCCGTCTCCCACCACCAGGACCAATGCCGGCAGAGCGATACTCGAGAAAAACCCGGATTCCATGGGGAGCCTGGGTATTGCCATCTCCGAGGCGGTGGAAGATGCAGCCACCAACGAGGACACCAATTACGCCCTTGGAAGCGTGCTCAACCACGTGCTCCTGCACCAGACGGTCATCGGCCTCGAGACAAAGAAGCAGCTGGAGCTGGTCGAAGACGAGGCGGATATCATCGTAGGCTGCGTGGGCGGCGGTTCCAACTTCGGCGGAATGATACTTCCATTTGTGAAAGACAAGACCAGCGGCAAGGATATCGAGATAATCGCAATAGAGCCAAAATCCTGCCCCACCCTCACCAAGGGCCTTTATGAATACGATTTTGGCGACACGGCCGGCATGACCCCGCTGATGCTCATGTACACCTTGGGCCACACCTTTGAACCCCCGGGAATCCATGCAGGCGGCCTGAGATACCACGGAGATGCGCCCATACTCTGTAACCTTGTGAAAAACGGGGTGGTTTCTCCCAGGGCCTATACGCAAAACCCTGTGTTCGAGGCAGCAGTGCTCTTTGCCAGGACTGAAGGTGTCATCCCTGCGCCTGAAACCTCCCATGCCATCAGGGGGTTTGTCGACGAGGCGCTAAAATGCAAGGAGACAGGAGAGGAAAAGTCCATAATATGCTGTTTCAGCGGCCACGGTCATTTTGACCTCTCAGCATACGACGATTACCTCGAAGGAAAGCTCCAGGACTATGAATATCCTGAAGAAAAGATCCAGGAGGCCCTGAAGGACCTTCCAAAGTTCCCTACAGGTCTCTAGGAAGAAACGTAAGCCCATAACAAGCGGCATCCGGCCCCTGTTGCAAAAAGGTGTGACAGGGGCCGGGAATTCGTTCAGAAAGCGAACCACGCATGGAATAGCTACTCCCACTGCCTGGAAAATCTTGCTACATGCACCTTTGCACTCTTGCCTTATAGCTACACTTGACCTCGATTCCCTACCAGGCCTTTTGAACCCTGAGAAAGAGCCCTTTGAAGATTTTCCAGAATTGTTTCTCGAACCAGAGGTACCTCTTTGCCTGATCT
>CAYZJS010000137.1:0-5651 GCA_964478865.1 uncultured Thermodesulfatator sp. | reverse complement strand
ATTGCCATATTCCTGTCATTTGCGGTACCCTTCGGGTTGCTCATGCCTCCCGACAATAACCTGTTGCTGCTGCTGGCAGGCTCGGCTGCCTTTTTCTTCATCGGCCTTTTTGACGATATCTTCAGATTCTCTCCCCAGGGCAAGTTCATAGCTCAACTCTTGACTGTTGTCTTGATAGTGGGCATGGGGCTCAAAATTCACATCCCCGGCTCTCCCATTCTTTCCATGGGCCTTACGATTTTCTGGCTGGTAGCCATGACAAATGCCCTGAACATACTGGATAACATGGATGGCCTTTCATCGGGAATTGCCCTGGTGGCAGCCGTTTCCCTGGCCGCCTATGGATATTTTTTCAACATAAAGGAGATAATCCTGCCTGCCCTACTCCTTGCCGGTTCATGCCTGGGCTTTTGGATCTACAACTTCAAACCTGCCAAGATCTTCATGGGAGACTGTGGAAGCCTCTTCCTTGGTTTTGTCCTGGGTGGCCTTGTCGTAGTCAGTACGGGTTCCATGGCTTCCGCTGATACCGCGGGGGATGTCTATGCAGGCTTTTCCAACATGATCCTGATGCTTGCCGTGCCTGTGGGGGTATTGATAATCCCCATATTTGATACGGCCCTGGTCTCCTTCACCAGGATACAGTCAGGGCGTTCGATTGCCCAGGGAGGCAGGGATCACACTTCTCACAGGCTTGTACTTCTGGGATTTTCAGAGGAAAAGGCAGTGCTAACGCTCATGCTTGTTGCAGCGGTGGTATCGGCAGTGGTCATTTACCTGGCCATGCATTCCCAGGATGCCCTGCTTGCTGTCATAAGCATAGCCGCGGTAATTTCCGTATTTTTTGGCGTGTTCCTCAGTTACCTGAACAGGGATATTTATGGAGATGAAAAAAAGGCCCCTTCCAGGATCGCCCATGCGGTGAAAATCATCCTGAACAAGAGGCAGATCCTTCAGGTCTGCATCGATATCCTTCTGCTGACCATAAGTTATTTTTCCGCCTACCTGCTGAAATTCGACGGGGTTCTGAGCCCGTTCAACAGGGCACTTATAGAACAGACCCTGCCCCTGGTGCTTGTAGCCAAGATCTCCTGTCTCTGGTTTTTCGGCCTGTACAGGGGCCAGTGGAGATTCGCGAGCCTTGACGACATATTCAAGATCATAAAGGCGGTCCTGCTCAGTTCGGCAGTAATTGTAGGCGCACTGGTATTTCTGTACCGGTTCGAGGGATTTTCCAGGGTGGTATTCCTGCTGGATGCAATACTTACCCTCATATTCATAAGCGGAATACGCTTCATCATGCGCATGTTCAATGAATACTTCATAAGGCAGGCTGAAAAACAAAACTCCATACCAGTACTTATTTTCGGCGCTGGAGATGGAGGGGATCTATTTCTCAGGGAGCTCCGGAAGCGCAGAAAGCACGATTACATGCCTGTGGGCTTCATAGACGACGATCCTGCCAAGAAGGGCCAGGAAATTCACGGGGTAAAGGTGCTGGGCTCAAGGGATGATTTGAAAAATATCATCAGGAGATACGGCATCAAGACGGTTTTCGTGGCCGTCCTCTCCAGTCCTCCATCACTTTATGAAGATATTTCCAGATTGTGTGAAGGGCTTGCCGAGGTAGTCCAGATAAGGCCCCTTATTCCCTTTGAAGAAAAGAAAACGGCCGGAATGGACTCTGCGTCCCGGATGCATCTCAAGATAATTCACAACAAGAAGACATCGGCCTGACCACCCTTGACCGGGAAGATAACATGAAGATCATTTCACCGTGTTTCGAGATTCTCGACCAGTATTTCAGGGAAGGACGTGTCCTGGAGCAGATCGAGCGGTGCGGCAGGGTCTGCTACAAGAGTGAAGACAAGATTACCGAAGAAAGCGCCCCTCCGTTCATAAAGGGCATCATAAAACGGGGGCATGAATCCGTCATAGAAATGGCAAACCTCGTCCCTGATGTTTCTGCCGCCTCTTCCCGCCTCTTTTTTGAATTCTTTTCCTCGATTCCCCGTTTCTGCCAGGCGACAAGGCTTTCCGACACGAGATACATCATATCCGGAAATCCCCGTTCTTTCAGGGACATGGCCAGGCACCACCCTTCAACCGCCATTGTTTCTGCCATAAAAGTGGAACTTCAGAAACACTTTCCCATTCTTTACCAGGACATTGATGCCGGTGGAGACACGCCACCAGGCGAAGTGACTGTAAGGCTGATTCCCCCGTCCGAGGTGGACGGATTCGAGCCTGAACTTTTGTGCCGGCACAGGGCCCTCCTGGTCCACATCACTGTCAACAGGGCGGTGACTCATGAACTGGTGCGTCACAGGGTGGCCTCATACCTCCAGGAGTCACAGAGGTACTGCCGCTACGGGGAACAACGGTTCGGAGGAGAAGTGGCATTCATAAAACCATGCTTCTTCAAGGAAAACAGCCCTGAATTCAAGCTCTGGCAAAAGGCAATGGAGGAAACGGAAAGGCTATATCTTGAACTCCTGGAAACATCTTCTCCCCAGGCGGCAAGGACCGTGCTTCCGAATTCATGCAAGACGGAGATCATGGTGCATGCGACCCTGGAAGAATGGCAGCATATCTTCAGACTGAGGGCCTCTGCTGCGGCAGATCCTTCCATGAGGGAGATAATGCTCATGATGCTTCCTGAATTTGAAAAGCGATTCCCCAAGGTTTTCTCCCCGGTGAGAAAGGCCCTGGGCCTGACATCCTGAACCATGGCAATGGAAACCGACTTTTTAGTGGTGGGTAGCGGAATTGCCGGACTCAGCCTGGCACTGAAGCTGTCATCCCTGGGGCATGTCACCGTGGTGACCAAAAAGGCCAGGGACGATACCTCGACCAAGCTGGCCCAGGGGGGGATTGCATGCGTACTTGCCGATGACGACAGCTTCTGCCTGCATGAATATGACACCATCAGGGCAGGCGATGGCCTATGCCACGAGGACATGGTCAAGACCATTGTCAGACAGGGACCGGAACGCATACACGAGCTGGAAAAACTGGGGGTAAGCTTCTCCAGGAACAGGGAAAGCGGCCTGTACGAACTGGGCAGGGAAGGAGGACACAGCCGCAGGAGGATAGTGCATAGCGGGGACTTCACCGGACGTGAGATCGAAAAGGTCCTCGTGGAAAACGCCGTTGAAAACACGGCCATCGAGGTGCTGGAAGACTTCATGGTCGTTGATCTCATAACCCTCTGCAAACTGGAGAACCTGGACGGAACTACCGGAGACACCTCGTGCAAGGGGATGGGCAGCGAAGAACGGTGCCTTGGCGCCTATGTCCTTGATTCCAAAACAGGAATTATACACAGGGTGCTGGCAAGGGCCACCTTCCTGGCCACAGGCGGGGCCGGCAAGGTCTATCTCTATACGAGCAATCCCGATGTTGCCAGCGGGGATGGGATTGCAATCGCCTACAGGGCGGGGGCACGCGTGGCGAATCTCGAGTTTGTCCAGTTCCATCCAACATGCCTGTACCACAGCAAGGCCAAAAACTTCCTCATTTCAGAGGCCCTCAGGGGAGAAGGAGCAGTGCTCATAGATGAATCTGGCCGGCGGTTCATGGAAGATTACGATCCCGTGAACATGGAACTTGCCAACAGGGACCTGGTTGCAAGGGCAATAGATACCGAGCTGAAAAGAACCGGCAGGGAATGCGTTTACCTGGATATCAGCCACAAACCGAGGGATTTTATAATCCGGCGTTTTCCGAACATCTACGAGACATGCCTCGATTTTGGAATAGACATCACCAGCGAACCCATTCCCGTGGTCCCTGCGGCCCACTACATGTGCGGAGGCGTAGTCACGAACCAGTGGGCCGAAACGGACATCAGCTGCCTCTTCGCCCTGGGAGAGACCGCCTGCACCGGTTTTCATGGGGCCAACAGGCTGGCCTCCAACTCCCTCCTGGAAGGCCTTGTGATGGCACACCAGGCCTTTGAAAGAACCCGGACAAAGATGGACTATTTTTCATCCCTTGAACGGATACATGTCCCTCCATGGGACACGGGCGGTGCGGTTGACATGGACGAAGCCATACTTATCACCCACAACTGGGACGTGATAAGGCGCCTCATGTGGAACTATGTGGGCATTGTCAGGAGCTCGAAAAGGCTGGATCTTGCCCTGAAACGCATGGAGCCCATCCTGAATGAAATCGATCAGCACTACTGGGATTACATAATTTCAAGGGATTTCCTTGAACTAAGAAACATAGCCCTTACTGCACAGCTGATCATTCGTGCCGCTTCCTGGCGCCACGAGAGCAGAGGAGGCCATTACACCCTTGATTATCCCGACAAGGACGACTGGAACTGGAGGAGAGACACCCTCCTGGCCCGCAACTGACCGTTTCTCCACAGGGCACCTGCCACGCATGAAAAGATCCTCTCTCCTTATTGCATCAGCGGCGACTGTCATAGTCATCTTCATTCTCTTCAACCTCCAGGATGAACTGGTTCGGGGCTTTCATTACCTCGAGGACCTCCTGGAGAAACGGGAGCATCTCCGGTCATTCGTACTGTCGCTTGGCCCATACGGTCCCCTTGGATTCATCCTGCTGCAGGTCCTCCAGGTGGTGCTCTCTCCCATACCGGGAGAGGCCACCGGCTTTCTCGGCGGTTTCCTGTTTGGAAAGTGGCTTGGCCTGTTTTATTCAACCATTGGCCTCAGCCTTGGCTCTTTCCTCGCTTTTTTCATATCCCGGCAGTTCCGGCGCCTGGTCCAGCCATGGCTCCAGAAGTCGGAACTCTACTGGAAATTCGAAGGCCTCCTTGAACGCCAGGGCATATTCGTCTGCTTTTTCCTGTACGTTTTCCCTGGCTTTCCCAAGGACTTTCTCTGTTATCTCCTGGGTCTTACCCGGATGCCATGGCAGATCTTTCTGTTCATATCATCCGTGGGGAGAATACCCGGCACCATAATGCTCAGCTGGCAGGGCGCAGAAATTTATGAGGGAAACTTCACGGGCTTCCTGGTCCTTTTGCTCTTTTCCGCTGCAGTTGCAGGACCGGCCTGGTATTACAGGGACCAACTCTACAACTGGGTTGAAAAAAAGACCATGTTGAACACGCCATGAAACAGGCCTACCTTGATTGCATCTCTGGAATAAGCGGAGACATGCTACTGGCGGCCCTTCTGGACGCAGGCTGGGAGAAAAAACACCTTCTTGACCTTCCGAAAACCCTGAATCTGGGAGGCGTGGAGATAGACATAAGAAAAGAGTCCAGAAAGGGACTTGCGGCACTGAAAATAGACATCAACTCCCCGGG
The DNA here is from genome assembly GCA_964478865.1 of uncultured Thermodesulfatator sp. Taxonomy (GTDB): domain Bacteria; phylum Desulfobacterota; class Dissulfuribacteria; order Dissulfuribacterales; family QOAL01; genus QOAL01. Next base: position 361 of record CAYZJS010000137.1, on the reverse strand, counting down.
AACTCAACCCTTTAGAAACCTGGAGGCACTTACCTCTCTCATTGAAAAATCTGCCCTGCCCGGGGCAATAAAGGATTCCAGCCTGTCTGTGCTGGAAATGCTTGCCAGGGCCGAGGCGAAGGTCCACGGATGCGGGCTTGACGAGGTCCATTTCCATGAAATCGGTGCAGTGGACACGGTAATAGACGTAACAGGGGTGCTTCTTGCCCTGAGGGACCTTGGTATATCCAGGGTGTTTTCTGCGCCCCTGCCGCTTTCCAGGGGTTTTGTCCACTCGAGCCATGGCCGGCTGCCCCTGCCGGCACCTGCAACCCTTGAGCTTCTAAGAGGTGTTCCGGTTTACCCCATGGAAGAAACCGCA
>CAYZJS010000136.1:0-2008 GCA_964478865.1 uncultured Thermodesulfatator sp. | reverse complement strand
GGCCGAATCCACGGAACGCAGGGTACCGAAAAGATTCGAGAAACAGCTGAAGGCAGCAGGTATCCGGATCCGGCGGGCAGGCCTGGGCTGGCAGATGCCGATGCATGATAAGTTCACACTTGTCTACTGGCATGGCATGAAATACTCTTTTTTTGGAAGTTTCAACTGGACCACGGGGTCCATGAGGCGGAATCTGGAGGTGGTTGCCTCGTCCACAAATCCCCGTCTCCATGACATCCTGGAAGACAGATGGAATGAACTGTCCGGGTATTCTTGATATTTCATCCTTGAACTGCCTGAATTAGGGCTTAATATTTCCAGAAGAAAGATCCAAGTTTTTTTGTTTCCCGGTCTTGGCCGGGAAATATGGTATTTTAATGAAAAAACAACCTTCCCACATAATCCTGCCGGTGGAAAACCAGGTAAGGGAGCTTGACGCCAAGATTTTACTTGCAGCCGTCATGGCGGAACAAGGGTTCCCGGTCATAATGGGTTCCAGGGCCTTCATTCACTTCATGGTGGATAAGATACCCCGGGGGGTATACATGGCCAAGAGCATGAGACGGCTCAGCATCAAGATGTTCCGCATACTGAGGCAGCTCGGGCATGAAATAGTGGCCTGGGACGAGGAGGGGCTGGTGCGCTGGCCCGACGAGGAATATTGGCGCTGGAGGCTGTCACCAGAGACCATGGCCATGGTTTCACACCTCCTGGCATGGGGTGAGGATGATGCCAGGTGGCTGCGCGAGTACCCCGGTTATTCAGGCACCCCGATTCACATCACAGGAAACCCCAGGATAGATCTCCTCAGGCCGGAACTTCGGAATTTCTACAAGGAAAAGGCAGACAGGCTGAGGGAGCGGTTCGGCCGCTTCGTGCTCATCAACACCAATTTCAGCAAGGTGAATCACTTCTTTCCTCATCTCAGTGAACTCAAAAAGGCACTGGAGGAGCGGGGAGACACGGACCCAGAATCCTTTGATGTGGGAAAGGGCCGCTTGAAGGAGCAGCTCTTCCGCCACTTTCTGACAATGCTTCCACAGCTTTGTTCAAGGCTCCGGGATTATACTGTGGTACTGAGGCCCCATCCTGCCGAGAACCACGTGCCTTGGCTGGAGGCCGCAGAGGGGCATTCAAACATGGTGGTCCTTAACGAAGACAGCGTAATCCCCTGGCTCATGGCAACGGAACTCCTGATTGCAAACGGATGCACCACCATGGTGGAGGCCGCGGTACTGGGAACCCCTACAATCGCCTACCAGCCTGTACGGGATTCAAGATACGACGATGATCTTCCAAATGCGGTGAGCCACAGGGCATTTGCCCTGGGACAGCTGCTGGACATGGCCTCCGAGATCATGGCCGGCCGCATGGGAACCCTTCCGCAAAAGGAACAGAGAAGGGTGCTGGACAGGCACCTTGCAGCCCTGGAAGGAAGGTTCTCTGCAGAACGGATAACCGACGTACTGGAGGAAGCCGGCTATCTTGCAGGGCCACCTCCTGCCCCCGGAAGGGCAGACTTCCTCAAGGGGTGGTGGCGTAACAGGATTCGTACCTTTGGCAAGAAGATCAACATGCACCGGCCCGGCCACAGAAACAACATAAAGTACCACGATCACCGTTTCCCTGGCACCAGCGTCCGGGAGATCACGGAAAAGATAGAAAGGCTCGGCAGCCTGCTTGGAGGCCGTTTCCAGGGCCTGAAGGTCAAAAAGCTGGGGAAGCACATCTTCCGTGTATCCTGAGCACAGGCAGCGCAATAAAAGATATGGAAGACAAATCCTGCATACAAGCCCGTCGCAGGAACACCGAAACCGGCAAACCTTGCACTTGGGGCAGGAAATATAATAAGATAATCGATGCAGACTTGCTGCGGGAGGACCACTGGTCCCTTGATATTAACCTTCTGATTTTTCTCATAATGGAGAAATGAAAATGCATACAGTAAAAATATACGGAGCAGGTTCGATCGGGAACCACCTGGCCTACTCGTGCCGCCAGAAAGGAT
>CAYZJS010000135.1:0-10832 GCA_964478865.1 uncultured Thermodesulfatator sp. | reverse complement strand
AGAATGCCTCTGCCGACATGGGAACTCTCAAGGGATGGTGGAAGAACAACCTTCTAAAGGTCTTCCTTGCCTTTCTGCTGCCCGGTATCGGTAGCATGGTGGTCACCTGGTTGGGAGGATACAGGATCATCAGCAATCTCTTTCCGGGATAGGGCCTGTTGAACCATTCGGTAACTCCTCACAGGGTTGTTTGGGAGATTATCGCACAACTGTCTGAAATGTCTCTGCTTACAGGGTGCTACAGATACAAGTCGGAGGGTACGCCTTTTTTCATTCAGTGGCCCTGGTCCTTTTGACAGCCCTCAGGCTCGTGGCAGTGACCACCAGTTGGCGTATAATGGATGCCTTTTGGATTTCTCCAGGCTCGAATCTCTCCCCCGGGTTTTTGTCAAGTATCAGACATCCTATGCTGGTTCCCTGGATGACCAGCGGGGCCAGGAGGATCTGCCTTGAAGGTAGGTTTTCCGGGATATCTTTTTGTTTCTCCAGGAGGTCGTTCCAGTAAAGGAGCGTCTCCCTCTCTTGCTGGAATGCAACCTGGAGCTCCTTGGGGCCGTTCTGCGTGTCGAAGTTGAGATTCCGCCTGATGAAGCCTGCATGATCACCCATGCCGAAGCTTGCTGAAAATTTTCTTCTGTCCTTTGAAACCTTGCAGAATATTATGTTTCCGATGTGTATTACCCGCCTTAGTATCTCTATTCCAAGCAGGTAGATCTGCTCCAGGCCGGTTTCCATGCTGTTTACAGAAGTCATGAGGTTCTGTACAAGTTCTGTAAAAAGCATCTCGTTTTCCAGGGTGGACTGCAGCCTGGCACCTGCCTCAACTCCATGTTCCTTGGCCGCCAGGTCTTCAGCATGTGTTCCCTGTGCCAAAAGCGTCCCCGGTTCTGCGCGCATAACTTCCCTGAAGGCAGGGATGGTACGCTTGGTTTCATCCATGGCGCGGCTGATCATGGCCTCCAGGGATTCCGCATCCATGCCGTAGTTCCTGACCATGTCTTCATTCAGGGGGACTAGCTCATCCTGTGGCCCGCCCTTGCTCCACAGGTTAACAAAGGAGGAAACATCCTTTGCCAGCCTTCGGTATGCCGGGGTTGATGTTCCCGAGATGGAACCGCATCCTTCCAGGTAGCCCGCCAGGGTCTTGGGCAGCTTCCAGTGCTGGGCCAGCTTGTAACCAAGATTCCTGATAATTCTCTTGGCCTTCAGCCTGTCTTCTTTTTCAGTGCTGGACTCCAGTTTCTCTATTTCCGAAAGCAGCTCCGGGTTGCCTATTGCCATGGCGATCCTCGGAAGGTGCCTGAACAGGGTGCATATGAAGATCTCTTCCGGCTCCAGGCCTCCCTGTTCCGTGCCTATGGCCTGGGCAAGCTGGGCTGCCAGGAATGCCTTTCCTATCTCTTCTATGGTGGCTTTGCCCCCGTTTTCACCCATGAGTTCCAGCACTGCCATGGAAAGGGCTATCTTTTTCACCGTATTGAACCCGAGAAGTATCACCGCCTGGGTGACAGTGTTTATCTCTTTCCCCAAACGGTTGTAGTAAAAGGCGTTCACGCTCTGGAGTACCTTGTTTATGAGGCCGTAATCATCTAAAATAATTGTTGAAAGTTCGTGAGTTGAAAGGTTGTTGTCGTCCTCGAGTTCTATCAGCCTTTTTAAGGAATCGGAAAGGAGAGGGATGCTGTCCAGCTTGTTTATCCTTTTAAGAAGCGGTTTCTTCAATTTTCAGTATCCCTTTGAAGTCCCTGTCTCTCCTGGCTGCCATGGAAAGATGCAGACAGGTCCATGGTGCATTACAGTTTTAAAAAAAGACATCCCTTTCCTTGGCCATTTGTCCGCGTGTTTGACCAAGAAGTGGAGGCCCGGTCATTTTTCGTGTGGTGCTGTTATAATTATCGAAAGAAATCTGTTAGACTGTAACCATGACCACCTTGCCAGAATTGAAAATATCGCGTGAGCTCCTGGAAAGCTGGAGGGAGATACAGCAGCCGTCGGTCATACACACGGCTGAAAGGTGCCTGAAGGTCAACGGGGCGTTTCTCGAACTTTTCGGCCTTATGAGGGAAGACAGGGCCGAAGACCGGTTCATGGCAGAGTTCATCTCCCCCTGGTCGCCCTACCGGCTGCGCATGGGTGTCAGGCAGGCCCTGGGCCGGCGATTCGACGGTTCAAGCTTTGATGCCGAGGTGGTCTCCTGCCCGTTCTGCGTGGTGGACCATGATCTTGTTTACCAGAGTATCGTAAAGGATATATCCAGGCTGAAATCCTGGGAGGACAGGATGCTCCAGTCGGAAAGGCTTACTGCCATGGGAAAGCTTTCAGGAGAAATAGCGCACGAGATAAACAACCCCCTTGGGGGCATCCTGCTTTATGCGAACCTCATCAGGGAGGATATCCCTGCAGGGCACGAAGCAGAGAAGAACCTGAAAAAGATCATCAAGCTTGCCACAAAATGCAGGATAATCGCAAAAGGACTCCTGGATTTCGGGCGTTCTTCCTCAAGGGGTTATGCCCCTGTTGACCTGAATCACGTGATTCACGAGATGTTTTCCCTCATAGGAGAACAGCACATCTTTTCAGGAGTGAAAACGAAATTCCAGCTTGATGACGGCCTCCCGCATCTTGTCGGTGATCGGGGGCAGCTGGAACAGGTGGTGCTTAATCTCATGATGAATGCCGCTGAGGCCATGGAGGGCAAGGGCGAACTTGTCGTTACAACCAGGAGCACAAGGAAGCCGCCGAAGATACAGCTCCTGGTGGAAGATTCCGGCCCGGGAATTCCTGAAGAGAGCAGGGTGAAGATCTTTGAACCATTTTTTACCACGAAACGCTCTGGGGAAGGTACAGGCCTGGGTCTTTCCATAACCCATGGCATCGTTCAGCGTCACGGAGGCAGGATTTCAGTGGAAACAGGCAGCCTGGGCGGTGCCCTTTTCACAGTGAGCCTGCCACTTGACAACGCCGGGATGGATCGATGAAGGACAGGATTCTGATAATAGATGATGATGTGGCCATCAGGGACGGGTGCTGCCAGGTGCTTTCCAGGAGCGGCAGCGAGGTCACCGAGAGCTCCACGGGCGCCCAGGGCCTGGAGAAGATGGACAAATACGAGTTCGATCTCGTGCTCCTGGACCTAAAGCTCCCGGATTACCACGGCCTGGACCTTATACGGAAGATCCGGGACCGCGACCCCGGGGTCCCCATAGTTGTGATAACCGGCTACGGTACCATTCAGAATGCAGTGGAGGCCATGAGGCTGGGTGCCAATGACTTCCTGCCAAAGCCCTTTGAGCCCGACGAGCTCAGGCTCATAGTGGGAAGAAATATCGCAGCCCACAGGCTTGCACTGGAAAACCTCTATCTCAAGGAGGAGCTGAGGCGCAAGGAAGGGGAAAAGCGCATAGTTGGAAGCAGTCCGGTCATGGAGGCCCTTTTTGAACAGGTGGAAAGGGTGGCCCCTACGGACAGCACCATCCTCCTTACAGGTGAGAGCGGGACGGGAAAGGGCCTTTTTGCCAAGTTTATCCATGATCACAGCAGCCGCCGGGACTATCCCTTTGTGTCCGTGGATTGTTCCACCCTGGTGTCAACGCTCTTTGAAAGCGAGCTTTTCGGCCACGTCAAGGGGGCCTTTACAGGGGCTGAGACAAACAAGATCGGAAAGTTCGAGCTTGCCAGCGGCGGCACACTGTTTTTGGACGAAATAGGAAACGTGAGCCTGGAGCTGCAGGCAAAGCTTCTCAAGGCAGTGGAAGAAAAGGAGATAAGCAGGGTAGGCAGCCATCGGATAACCAAGGTGGATGTTAGGATCATCGCCGCCACCAACAAGAATCTCAGGAGGGCAGTTGAAAAGGGCAGTTTCCGGCAGGATCTTTTTTTCAGGCTGAACGTGGTGGCCCTGAGGACTCCTCCCCTGAGGGAGAGGAAGGGGGATATCCCGGAACTTGTGAGGTATTTCCTGGAGGTGTTCGGCAAAAAGTACGGGCGCCCCCGCCTTGCCATCACCCCTGCAGTGCTGGCGCTTTTTGAACAGTACCGCTGGCCCGGAAATGTCAGGGAGCTTGAAAATATCATGGAGAGGCTCGTGATATTTGCCGGCGGGAACATAATAGACGTGGACGATCTGCCTCTGGCGGGAGTCAGGATAGGAGAAAGGCTCCAGCAGGACAGGCGGGTCAGTGCGCCGGACAGGTCGGCGGCAGCTGCATCCGAGGATCTGAGCCTGAGCCAGGCGGAAAAGAGGCATATTCTGTCCGTTCTTGAAAAGACAGGATGGAACAGGAGCGAGGCTTCAAGGCTCCTTGGCATAGACAGGAAGACACTCAGGCACAAGCTGAAAAAATGGGGAATGGAATAGCCTGTGACATAGGCATCGTCGGATTCGACTGCTTTCCCGAGCTGGAGGCCTGCCTGGAAAGTATCCACCGGGCCGAAGACCTTGGGCCGGGCCGTATCTGCGTGGTTGAAAACAGCAGCATGGATATCCCTTCCGGGCTCAGGGAAAGGTTCCCGGGCGTTTTGTGGGAGAAAAGTCCGGAAAACCTTGGATTTGCAAGGGCGTGCAACCGGATCATATCCAGGACCAGCTCCCAGTATATCCTGCTTCTGAACCCCGATTGCCTGATAATCAGTGGTTTTGTCCAAAATGCCATTGAATGGATGGAGGACCATCCCGAGGTTGCGGTTCTCGGTCCGAAAATTCTGGATTCCGACGGAAAGGTCCAGGCCTCGGCCCGGGCATTTCCGGGTATTGCCACGGCCTTTTTCGGAAGGACCTCTATGCTGACCAGGCTCTTTCCTTCAAACGCCGTCTCCAGCCGGAACCTTACGGCCGTGTCCTGCCAGGAAGGGCCGGTGGAGGTAGACTGGGTCTCCGGGGCATGCATGATGGTAAGAAGGGCAGCCGTGGAGGATGCAGGTCTTCTGGACGAGGGGTTTTTCATGTACTGGGAGGACTGTGACTGGTGCACGCGGTTTCGAAATGCCGGCTGGAAGATAGTTTATCATCCGGGTCTGGGCCCCCTGAAACATATGGCAGGCACTTCCAGCTCCAAGGCACCTTTCCTGACCCACTTCCACTTCCATAAAAGTGCGGCAAGGCTCTATGTCAAGTATGACAGGAGTCCTCTCAGGGCAGGCAGCCTGGTGGCAGTTTCCGGGGCAATTGGCAGGTTCTTTCTGCTTTTGCCGGCAGTGTTTTTGAAACAGTGCCGATAAAGGATAAAAAAACATGAAAAACAGATTCCCGGATTTTTCCCTATTCACTTTTTCCGTTTTGGTACTGCTTGCTTTATCCCCGGCCACTTGCCTTGCAGGTCATGCCAGCTGGACGGTCATGGTCTACATGGCCGGTGAAAACAACTTGGGCCAGAGCCTCATGGCGGATCTCCAAGAGATGGAGTCCGTGGGCTCAACCAGTGATGTCAACATCGTGGTCCAGGCGGAAACCGGCTTTTCCAGGGAATACCTGTTCGCGGATGGAAACACGCACAGGTTCCATGTCAAGCGCGGATGGCTCCAGGATTTTCCCATGGGCTACAATGCAGACATGGCATCTCCGGAAGAGCTTTCCTCCTTTATTTCCTGGGCGGTATCCGCCTTCCCGGCTGATCACTACCTGCTGGTGCTCTGGGATCACGGGCTCGGATGGGTCGGGGGCCAGGATGATAACCAGGAGGCCGGAAGCGTGGAGGGCGCACCGGTCAGGGGCATCCTGCAAGACATGGGCTCTCATTCCTTCATGTCGCTTGCCGAACTCAACCAGGCCCTTTCCTCTGCAGGAACGGTTTTTGACGTGATAGAATTTGATGCATGCCTCATGGGCATGTGGGAGGTGGCCCATGCAGTAAAGGACTGGACGAGTTTCATCACCTTCTCCCAGGCCACCGAGCCCTCCACCGGAAATCCCTACGGGCGCATTTTTTCAGACCTGATCCATGAGCCCTGGATGAGCGGAAGATCGCTTGCCGAACACATCGTGGACGATTACCTGGAAAGCTACCGGGAGCCGGCTGTCATGGATTTCAGCGTAACAAAGTCGGCAGTAGCCACGGGCCGCATACAGGAGCTTACAGACAGGATCAATGTGCTGGCAGGCCTTTTAAATGAATCCTTTTCCGACGTGAAAGACGTGGTGGAGGAGGTCCGGCTTGCCACACAGGCCTTTCCAGAGCTTCCGGGAAGCATAGACCTTGGAGGTTTTCTTGCCCATCTGGCAGAAGGGGATATTAAAGCCAGTATAAGGGAGGAAGCCGCAGCAATAGGACAGCTCTTGACTGAAGAAATCGTGATAAAACATGGTTTCCATAATGCAGACTTTATTTCCGTACTGGCAGGTTCATCCGATCTTTCCGGTTCCACGGGCATGAGCATTTTTCTGCCCCTTGGCAAGGAACTGCTCCCTGGTGAGCTGGACCAGTACGGGGCGGTACAGGCCGTTCAGGAGGCACCTGAATGGTTCGGATTCATACAGAAATTTTCCCATGACACCGGGCTCATTTCCGATGCGGAGGCTGCACCAGGAGGGTTTCTTTTGGGTATCTACTGGAGCTCGGTGTATGCCGGCAGCCCGGCAGGGGACCTTGATCTTTACGTGATAGAACCAGGCGGAGTATTCTCGCCCTGGACAGGCCATTCCACTCCAAACGGTTATTTTTCCCTTGATTCCAGGGTTTCGGGCCTGGACATGGAATACTATATGGCAAGGCCCATGGTCTGGAAGGGGATATATATCCCGGTAGTCAATTACCAGGCCGCCGGCCTAAATTTCTGGCAGCAGGGCAATGTTATGGCCTACTTTTATTACCTGCCCGAGTACGGCAGCCAGGAGAATTACCAGGCCGGCCCCAGGTTCATGGGCCTGTTCAATCCAGCCCCTGTCCAGTGGGATGACAATGTCCTGGAACTCCTGAGCCAGAACTACTATTCGGACTGGTGGATTCCCACAGGCATCCAGAAATATCTGTCCAGGGCCTCTGTTGAAACAAAGCGGGCCTTCTGGGAAAGTGTCAGGCAGATGAAAATGAAGAATATGTCAGAAAGGGCCTACAGGGCCTTTGGGACAGTTCATTGACTGTAGAATTTTCAGAGGTATCCTGCCAGAAGTTTCCAGATTATCCATTCGACAGGTTCCTGCAAACATGCCGTTTCCAGTGGTTGATTCAGTGGAAGAATCTCTAAAAAAACAGCTGGCAGTCTACCAGCCTTTAATAGATGCCGCTCCGGACATCATTCATATCATATCTCCGGATATGCGCATTGTGCTTCGCAACAGGCGAAGCCGGCAGTGGTTTCCCCGCGTTCGAACCGGGGAGCACTGTTACCGTGGTCTTCACGGCCTGGAGCACAGGTGTCCACACTGTTCCGTTAGACGTGTGTTTGAAGATGGCATGAGGCATGAACACGAATCCTTTATCGGGGAACGGCAGCACGGCAAGAAGATCATCCTCCATTCCACTGCATCTCCGATTTATGGTGAGGACGGAAAAATCCTTGCCGCCCTGGAAATCTTGCGCGATATCACCAGCAGGAAACAGATGGAGCAGGAGCTCAGGGAGACGGCCCAGAGACTTGAGCGGGCCAACCGCATCAGGGAACTGCTTCTGCGCATGGTGCGCCATGATCTGGGTACGCCGGTGGGTGTTATTTTGAACACCGCCGAGTACCTTCTGGAAGAACCGGAGAGGCTTGGAGAATTCCGGGAAGACATAGAGGACATCCATAAATGTTCCAACCACATCCTGCAGCTTATAAAGGATGCCGACGTGCTTTCAAAGGTGATGACTGCCTCCCGGCTGGTTTTTCATGATATAGATATTTCCGAACTCCTTGTCAGCTTAATGCAAAAGCTTGAGCCTGTGTTGAAACAGTCCGGTGTTCGCCTTGAAAAATACCTGCCGGAAAGGATGATCATAAAGGGGATGCCCATCCTTAAAACCGCCTTTGAAAATATCATGGTAAACGGCATTAAGTACGGAGGAAGCGGAGGTCGGTTGGTTGTTTCTGCAGTTGAAAACGGCTCAAATGTTCACGTTGAGATAAAGGACTTCGGTCCGGGTATTCCTGACAGATACAAGGAAAGAATTTTCGAACAGTTTGAAAGGCTTGCCACCGACATTCCGGGCACAGGCCTGGGGCTTGCCATTGCCAGCCAGGCCGTTGCCCTTCATGGCGGTACCATACAGGTCAGTGACAATCCCGAAGGCGGTGCTGTATTTGAGGTCATATTGCCCCGGTATCCGAAAGTTGCCCGAGAGGGTTGCATTGACGGCAATCTCCGGGATTTTGTGTAACGGGATACCGGGCAGGCTTTCGCAGCATGATTATTGATAATTTTGTTATTGACATGGAAAATATGCTGGTCTAACTTCAATTTTCGGCTGATAGTGGGAGACGAGGGCTGAATTCTCCTCTCCGTTTTTTTAGGAAAGGCTTTTTTATCACTCATTTCAATTTTTCTGGACTTAAGGAGGGAAAATGGCAGTTATTATTGCACTTGTGGCCATAGGGCTGAGCATTTTCGGTATCATGGCGTATCGTCAGATCACTGCTCTCAGAAAAGAGATACAGGAAGTCAAGGATGCCATTGCATCAGGCGAACTAAGAGGTCCGAGGGGGGAGCCTGGACCTCCAGGCAGGCAGGGGCCACCGGGTCCAAGGGGTGAAAAGGGAGAGCCTGGACCGCAGGGACCACCGGGTGAGCCAGGACCCAAGGGCGAAAAGGGTGAACCTGGTCCAGAAGGACCACAGGGACCTCCGGGGCCGGAAGGACCTCAAGGACCTCAGGGTGAACCAGGACCTCCAGGCCCACAGGGACCACCGGGGCCGGAAGGACCACAAGGACCTCCAGGCCCACAGGGACCTCCGGGACCAGAAGGACCGCAAGGACCACCGGGACCGAAGGGTGAGCCAGGACCCAAGGGCGAAAAGGGTGAACCCGGGCCACAAGGACCTCCGGGACCAAAGGGACCCAAGGGTGACAAGGGCGAGCCAGGTCCAGAAGGACCACAGGGACCTCCGGGGCCGGAAGGACCTCAGGGACCTCCAGGACCCAAGGGCGAAAAGGGTGACCGCGGACCCAGGGGTCCAAGGGGAGCCAAGGGCGCTGCCGGTGGCAAGACCACCAAGTCAAAGAAAAAGGCGGAATAGGCCCTGGCCCTTGTTACAGGCATGAGAAAATGATCTGAACCCAAGGTGCCTGTTTCCCGGGGAGTTAGTCGCCAGGGAAACAGGCCCTATAAAACAAAAAACCGATGGAGCCGTGTCATAAACTGATGCGGCTCTTTTTTTGCCTGGATCTGCCGGAGTCAGCTAGGCCCTGACATGTTGTCCTTTAGGAATTTTGCAAGGGGGTGGTTTTGTTATTCCAGGCCCTTGAGGAGGTTAAAGCTTCTCCCCCTGAACTTTGAGGCGAGAGCGTCGAGGTTTGAGGGGATCCGCCTGGGAAGGCGTGTCTTTCCCGGAAGGCTGCTAAAATCCAGGATCCATCTCGTGGCCCCAGCATCCATGAGTTTTTTATGCAAGCCAAGTGCGCTGAAGGGGGCTTTTGCAAACAGCTCACCTGTTCCCCCGGACAGTTTCCAGAAATATTCTTCACCCCTTGTGCTTTTTGCTGGAGTCTTTGAAGTGTAGGTCCTGTGTCTGAGTCGCGAGGTGAAGAGCGGAACAAAGCCGAATACGGTGAAAAGGGCCTTTTCGCTACAGGCTGAAAGTGCCTGCTTCATGTTGGAAACGTCCGTTTCAATGGAGAAGTGACACTGTGAGATCCCGATGCTTCTGGCCGCCTTTATTGCCTGAGAGTTTAAAATGTTCATCTGGTAGGACGACATGAGATTCGGCCTCTTTTTGCCGCGCCTTCTGGAAAAAAGAGTAAGATGAGACAGGTTTGAGACCTGAAAGTTCCTGAAGCCCTGGCTCAGGAGGGTTTCAACCTGGCGTTCAAGCGGCCCCAGGCCCTTCTGGAATACCACCGGTGGCAGGGCCCAGATTATCCTCTCCTTTGAAATCCCCCGGGGAAGCTTGCGGGTGACGGACCGGATGTTTCCGGAGGAGATTTCCAGGATGATACCGCTGAAGGCAAGGTTTCCTGCCATCTTGAGGTCGGCTGAAGAGGCCAGTTTAAGAAAGATTTCCGGCCTGCCGGTTTTCTCTCCGGCCTGCTTTGACCTCTTTTTGGAGGCGGCAATCTGCCGGATTATCCTGTCCGCCTTTTTTTGAGCTCCACCCTGAAATCTTTTTTCCATTACTGCCTGGGCGTGCCTGCTTTTTGCGGCCATTTCCCGCCCGGTTGGACTTGTGGACATTGTCTTGAAGACAAGGGCACCCGGAAGGTCTGCATGTTGGCCTTCGGGGACGTGTTTTATCTTTATCTGCCAACGGCCTTTGCCTTCATCCTCTACCTCCAGGCACCTTGTGGAAAATTGCATGTCCTTCCTGGCAAGGACAATCCTTAGCATGTCTCCCGGTTCGGGAGATCTTGTGCCTGAAAGATGGAGGATTTTTCCTTCAAAGTGCGTGACCTTTCCCACGTAAAGGCCTGTATTGGCAGTTCTTGTCGGAGAAATGGCGGAACGCGGATTCTCTGAAAAGAAATAGCCAGATGACATTGGCCGTCCCATGGCCCTGTCAACCATATCGCGTGCCTGGTCCAGGGCCACCTGGAAGGACTGGTCGTCTGCATCCAGGACCATCCTGTAGGCCCTGGTTACGGATGCGATGTAGTCGGCCGGTTTCAGGCGTCCTTCTATCTTCAGTGAGGCAATACCAAGCCTCGCAAGCTCAGGCACTGCCTCAAGCCCGCAAAGATCGTCCATGGAGAAAAACGTGCCAGGGGC
>CAYZJS010000134.1:0-6750 GCA_964478865.1 uncultured Thermodesulfatator sp. | reverse complement strand
GGTTACTGCCTTGAAGTGCTTGGCCCTTCGGTGGAAATATACCTGGGCGGGCTCTGCCTGAAGGTGAACTGACAAGAACCTTTTAATTTGCAAGAGGTAAAAATCCATGTTTGTTACAGGATACATGACTCCAAATCCCCTGACAGTCAGCCCGGACACCCTGGTGCCAGACGCCAGGAACATCCTCAGGGAGAAACATTTCAGGCACCTGCCGGTTACCGACCCGGAGGGTCATCTGCTGGGAATGGTCACCGACAGGGACATACGTTCCGTATATCCTTCCTCGATCCTGCGGGGAGAGGAGAGGAGAAAGATCCTGGAAAAGGTGGAAAACTCCTCGGTGGATTCCATCATGAGCACCAGGCTTTCATCTCTAAATCTCAATTCAACCATTGATGATGCGCTAATCCTCCTGGAACGGCAGAATATCGGCGCATTGCCCGTGCTGGACGATGAGGGCAAGGTGGTGGGGATATTTTCCATCCGTGACCTCATGAAGGCCTACGGGGAACTCTTCGGCCTGTACGAAAAGGGCAGCGCGCTGATATCCGTACGGGACCCCGGAGAAACCGACATCTCGAGGCTTGTAAGCGTGTTGGAAAAAAGGGGCATTCCCTTCACCAGGGTCATAAGGTCCAGGGATCTTTCCAGCCAGTCCGGGGATGAGTCAACGGTGCATATCCGGGTGCAGACCATGCAGCTTACTGCCATAAAAAAGGCCCTCAGGGAAGAAGGCTTTCAGGTGATCTGACAAGGTGAGTATTTTTATCGCAGGCACGGACACCGGCGTGGGAAAGACCTTTGTCACTGCTGCTGTTTGCACCGCGCTGATGAGACAGGGCCTGGAGGTAGGTGTCCAAAAATGGATAACCACGGGCAGCCGGAATGAGAGCGGGGATATGGAATTTGTCCGGGCCTTTGTCCGTAATGTCCTGGGAGAAAGGGCTGCAAGGGAACTTCTCTGTTCCGCTCCGTACTGTTTTTCCTTCCCGGCCTCACCCCATCTTGCTTCGGCACTGGATGGAATGGAGATCGACACGCAAGAGATCCTTCGTGAATACAGGAAGATGGAGTCCCAAAGCGAGGTCCTCCTGGTGGAGGGCACCGGAGGGGTCATGGTGCCTGTTACCAGGGACGTGCTTTATGTTGACCTCATTGAAAAGATAAGACCCGTGATCATCCTGGTTGCCAGGAGCGGGCTTGGAACCATCAACCATACCCTCCTTACAATCGAGGCCTTGAGGGCCAGGGGATTTGAATTGTTATGTGTCATCCTTAATCCGGTCAATTTCCTGGGAGAGGAAGATGACACCAGTACCATTATCGTGCAGGACAACAAGGAAATCATCTCGGAGCTGGGGGACGTGGAAGTCTTTGGTCCCATGCCATTTACGAAGGACTTTCTCCACCAGGAGATTTGGGCGAACATCCAGCCGGTTGTCCGGATGATCGAAAAGCTTCAGGAAGAGTGATGTCCGGCCTGTTTCGGGTTTTTCCGATACCTTGTGCCCTTTGGGTCCTTCTGGCCACGGCTGTACCGGTTCTGCTTCCTGCCTCCAGCCCGGCCTCTGCCCTGAAGAAGCAGGGCGCCGGTTACCAGAGCATGGAGGGGTGCATCAGGGACGGAACCCTGACCCTGTCGGCAGCCTACTCCCCGTATTCCGTGCACGTGATAAAGGCCGAGGTAAGCGGAAAGATAGTCCGCATAAACGCCAGGGAAGGCAGTATCCTGAAGGCCGGAACCCCGCTTATGGAGATAGACAGCCGGGCACTCAGGAGCCAGCTTGAACAGCTTGAAAAGGTTCTTTCCAGCCTGGGCAGGAGCGAAAAGGTGCTCATGAGAGACCTTGAACTGAACCGGAAGAAATACCACCGCTACGTGGTGCTGAAAGAAAAGAGGCACGTGGAGGCCCAGGCGGTTGAAAACGTGGAAAGGGAACTGCACGGCTCCGAGCTTGCGCTCATAGAAAACAGGAGGCAGCAGGCCGAGGTCAGGCGGAATATCATAGAGATCGATGATCGCATCAGCAAGTGCGCCCCATCCTTTTCCAGGGATTTTTATGTTGCGGAAAATTTCAAGGAGCTATATGAGACCGTGGTCCCCGGAGAGGCCATCAGCAGGCTCCTGGACGTCTCCAGGGCCAAGGTTCACCTTGTCCTTTCCCCGGAATGCTTCTCCGTGGTGGAAAAGGCGCTTGATGAAGGCAGGCGCCTGGATTTTGAGATCATCACGGAAGACGGCAGTTCCCATCATGCCAGGGGCAGGGTGGAGAAGCTGAAAATCGACCCTGACAACAGCTATCTTTACAGTTACGGTTTTGACCTTGTTTTCAGGCCCATGGAATCCATACTTTGGGGCCAGGTGGTAAAGGTGAGGCTGGAGCTTGGCCAGAAGAAGGCCGGCCAGGCAGGTCGGCAGCATGCGGGGCAGCCGCCGGCGAGCCGTTAACAGCTCGTATCTATGCCCGGGGCCGGCCACATGGAGAAGACCTTTTCCTGGAACCTGATATCCTTTTTCGTCAGGAAGAGGCCCCTGTCACATACCCTTACAATCCTTTTTGTACTTACCGGCCTTCTGTCTTACCTGCAGCTGCCCCAGGAAATATTCCCCCCGATCCCCACCAACAAGATAGAAATCAGGGCGAGTTATCCCGGCACTTCCGCCGACACCTTTGACGACATCATCACCAACAGGATAGAAGACGAGGTCCAGAACATCGAAGGCGTAAAACTCATCGAATCTGTCACCAGGGACGGTTCCTGCCTCATAACCCTGACCCTGGCCGATGATGCCATGATGGAAGATGCCCTCTTCAAGGTGAGGGACGCCGTGGACAGGGTAAAGCCGGACTTCCCGGAAGACATGGATGATCCGACGGTTGTGAGGAAGATTGAAAAATATCCCCTTCTGACCCTGTCCATCAGCGGTGCAGCCGAGGAGACCCTCCAGGACGTGGCCGACGACATCAGAAAGGAGATCGAAAGGGTCCCGGACATTTCAAAGGCCACCATCAACGGCAGGGCCAAGAGGGAAGTGCACATCTACCTGAAAAACGAGATCCTGGAGGCCCTGGGTGTAAAACCTGTACAAGTGAGAAACCTCGTAAAAAACTGGGTGAACAACAGCCCGCTTGGCGAGATAAAAGAGACGGGAAACCACCTCTTTATCACCACGCCCGGGGGGTCAACTTCCCCCGAGTTCTGGAAAAACCTGATTCTGCACCTTGAAGGAAGAAAGCTTTACCTTGGGAGGGTGGCAGATATCAGGTGTGAACTTTCCGAGGTGAAAAGCCTGTCTCATTTCAACGGCAGGAGAAACATCTCCATCACGGTGTTCAAGACGGCAGACGGTTCGTCCATAGGGCTTTCGAAGAAGATAAGAAGCATGCTGCCTTCCTGGGAAGACAGGTACAAGGGGCTGAAGTTTGCCGTCTACAGCGATCTTTCCGTGTACATCAAGAACCGGCTCAATACCGTCAAGTCATCCGCGGTGGTGGGCCTGATCCTGGTGACCATTTCCCTCTACCTCTTTCTGAACCTCAGGGTGTCCATCACGGTGCTCCTTGGCATCCCCACGGCATTTCTCATTTCATTCGTGTACCTGGCCTACAGGGGAGAGAGCATAAACATGCTCTCGCTTTTTTCATTCCTCATGGCCCTTGGAATGGTCGTGGACGATGCAATCGTGATAGGAGAAAACATCTACCGCCAGATGGAAAAGGGACTCGCCCCTGTAGTTGCAGCTGTCAGGGGGACGTGCGAGGTCTTCTGGCCGGTTTGCGCCGCCACCTTCACCACCGTTGCCGCCTTTTTGCCACTTCTCATGCTCACCGGCGACATCGGAAAATTTCTCAGGATAATTCCCATCTTCGTCAGCACGGTCCTTCTGGCCTCCCTGGTGGAGGCACTTTTTATCCTGCCGGTTCATGCAGTGGAACTCTACAGGACGGGCATTGGCAAAAGCCCGTTTTCCAACTGGGAGCCCCTGAGACGGTTTTATTCCTCTGTCCTTGAAAGGCTCCTCAGCCATAAGAAGGCAACCATGCTTACGGCACTTTTCCTGCTGGTCCTGTCATTTTTGGCAATGAAGCTTTTTCTCACCTTTACCCTGCTTCCACAGTTTGACACCGACCAGATCTATATCAGGGGAAAGCTCAGCTCCAGCCACGGTATACACGAGACCGAAAAGATTGTTGCACTCATAGAAAGGCGGGTCAGGCAGTGTGTGCCCCCGGAAGATCTGGACTCCATTGCCACCCACATCGGCACCTCCTTCAACGACAAGATGGAGTTTGACATAGGCGAGGACCTCTTCCAGGTCTTTGTAAACCTCAAAAAGCCCGCGCCCCAGAACTGGCTGGAACACTTTGTCTACCCGGTGGTGATGTTCGGCACCTACGAGTTCGGCACCAGAAGACATACTGCCATCTACCTTTCGAAGGTCATAGAAAGCCACCTTGAGGACATAAAGATCCAGCGTCTCACAGTCACGAAGCCTAAGGCAGGGATTGTAAGGGCAGACATAGAAATCTCTTTTTCCGCATCTGCTCTTCCCAGGGCCGAGGCCCTGGAGAGGATGAGGCAGGCAGCCAGGCTTCTTGAAAGGAACCTCAAGGGCATAGAAGGGGTGGAAAACATCGCTGATAATTTCGACCCTGGAAGGATAGAGCTGGAGCTTCATGTAAACAGGCGCGGCAGGGAACTCGGCTTTACTGAAGGGCTCCTGGCATCCACGTTCATTCCATATTACCTGAATATCAAGAACGCCAGGATAATGAAGGATGTGAACAGGGACGTGGTGGTCAGGACATACATCATTGACAGAAAGGACCTTGACAGGTTCCTGAACATAAAGCTTCCTGTCCCGGGGACTGAAAGGTACGTGTACCTGGGCCAGGTCTGTGAAATAAGGAAAAGGCAGGGCCTTTCCAGGATCTGGAAGGAAAACGGGGTGCGCCAGGTGACTGTTACCGCCTCCATAGACAAGGCGGTTACCACCAGCAGGCAGGTCATGGACCGGCTCGGTGAGGCCTTTGAAAGGATACGCGTCTCCGGCGTGCAGATCGATATCAAGGGTGAAAAAAAGGTGGCGGACAGGACCCTCAGGGAGCTCATGCTCGCGGGCATTGTGGCCATCCTTGGCATCTTCATAGTGCTCCTGCTCCAGTTCAATACCATAGGAGATGCCATGATAGTGCTTTCTTCCGTGCCCTTTGCCTTTACTGGCGTGATCATAGGCCACATTGTCATGGGAAAGCACCTTGCAATACCTTCCCTCCTGGGCTTTGTGGGGCTTTCCGGGGTTGCCGTTAATGACGCCATAATCATGGTCGACTTCCTTAAAAGGCACATGGAAGAGGACACGGGAAAGGAATTCTTTCTCCGTGCCGCAGCAATGAGACTGAGGCCCATCATTCTGACTTCCGTGACCACGATCCTCAGCCTTGTCCCACTGATATTTTTCGCAACTGGCCAGGCACTCATCCTGAGCCCCATGGCGGTTTCCTTCGGTTACGGCTTGCTTGCAGCCACGTTCGCCAACCTCCTTTTGGTGCCCACCCTTTACTGTTTGGTGCATAAAATAAATTTTGTGCAGAATTAATGAAGATTTTGTCAATGTCGTCTTAGGAATTGGTGAGAAGAATTATTAATTCAAGTTTCTGGCATAAAATAACTTGCTGAAAATAAAGGAACAAAGGCATTCAAGATCCAATGTTTTTTAGCCATGGACACACATGGACCCGCACGGACAGTTTATCTGGCCTGATCAGGCCAGATAAACACCCCGGGCAGCTCAAATAGCTGCCACCTGGTAGTATATTGCCATGCCGAAGGCATGTAGGGTTTTCTTCATGCGTGGTTGGGCATGAAGAAAGAAGTATTTGTCCATGTAAGTCCATGGCTAATTCAATGTTTTTTAAGCAAGTTATACAACTCCGAAAGTTGAATCCATAACTTATGGTTGTCTTCAAAAATTAGGGATTCTGTTTTGAAATCTTTTCTTGAGAAGATAATCTCTTGATGATAAATCATTTGTAAGGCTTTTTACAATTTGGGGCCATCTCAAAAAATCGGGTTTTCGTTCCAGGAAAAGAGGCACCGGGGAAACAGCCGGAGGCATGTTGCCGCTTTTTTCGGCCACGCGTGTATTGTGCAAGAGGACCTTTCGGGTATAGCCCTGGCCTGGTTTTTGCAGTGTCAGGGCAGATTTCGTGAACTTGCCCCAGGCCATTTTGGATCATGAAACTCAAGGGACTGGCTAAAATCCAGACGGAATGGATGAAATCAGGCCTTTTCGCACGTGTTGAAGATTTGACAGGGTTAGACTGCAATTTTACCAGATCTGTAGTTCAAGATTTTGGATACCGATTTTGTGGAAAAAGTGTAACTTTTTGAAATTAAAGGTCAATCTATAACGGGTTAGGTTGATGTCAGACATATTGGAATAGGCTGCATGCAGCCTATTCCACTGTTAGCTGTTAAATATGATGATAGTCAATGCTAAAAACCAACAAATAATCATGAGGAAATAACATGGCTAAAAAGCAAAAATCTTTAGCAGATGAGTTGTTCCCTATAGTAGATGATCTAGAGGATTTATCTGTTGTTGATATTCCTCCAGATAAAAGAAGGTTGCATACAGAGACATATGATTTCTCAATTGGAACGATTATTGATTATTTAAACAGAGGAGACATGTTTTTACCAAAGTTTCAAAGAAGTTATGTTTGGAATAGATCTCAAGCCTCA
>CAYZJS010000133.1:0-29650 GCA_964478865.1 uncultured Thermodesulfatator sp. | reverse complement strand
GGTCCAAGGGTGGTGGTCCATCCCGGTGTGGTAATCGGCCAGGGGGTTTCCATAGGGGAGGGCTCGGAGATATTTCCAAATGTCGTCGTTTACGAAGGTTGCAAGATAGGGAAAAATGTCCGTATTCACGCCGGCTCGGTAATAGGAGCGGACGGATTCGGCTATGCCCAGGGGCCTGAAGGGCACGTCAAGATCCCGCAGACAGGTATTGTTTTAATAGAAGACGACGTGGAGATCGGTGCCAATTCCACCATTGATCGCGCAACCCTCGGGGTTACGAAAATCTGCAGGGGGGCCAAGATAGACAACCTGGTCATGATAGCCCATAACGTCACCGTAGGGCCACAGGCCATAATAGTCAGCCAGGTAGGCATTTCCGGCAGCACCAAGGTGGGTGCTGGAGTTTTGATGGGCGGCCAGGTGGGAATAGTAGGCCACATAGAGATCGGAGACGGAGCTCGTATAGGAGCCAAGTCAGGAGTGGCCCAGTCCGTGCCGCCAGGAGAGACGGTTTCCGGTGCACCTGCAATCCCCCACAGAAAGTGGCTGAGGATGGTGAATGCCCTCAAGAGACTGCCGGACATGGTAAGGGATATCAGAGAACTAAAAAAGCGGCTGGAGAACCTTGAAAATGGAAAAGGATAACTCAGGATTCCGAATAGGTGAGATAACCGGGCTACTTCCCCACAGGTACCCCTTTCTCCTTATAGACAGGGTTACAGAACTGGTGCCAGGGGAATATATCAAGGGATACAAGAACGTCACCATGAATGAACCCTTTTTCCAGGGCCATTTCCCCGGGGAGCCCATAATGCCGGGCGTGCTCATCCTGGAATCCATGGCGCAGCTCGGTATCCTTTTTGCCAAGAAGACAGCCATGGAAGAGCTTTCCGGCAAGCTCCTGGTCTTTGCCGGTATGGATGGTGTGCGCTTCAGAAGACCGGTCGTTCCAGGAGACAGGCTGGAGATAGAGCTCCATCTCGTGAAGAAAAAGCGCATAATATGGAAGATGAGCGGCTCGGCCCGGGTGGACGGCGAAGAGGCGGTTCAGGCGACACTGATGGCCGCGGTTCAGGGCTGATATCAAGGTGATGAGCATGAATATACCAGACTCCTGCAGGATACATCCCACTGCCGTCATAGAAGATAGCGCAGTGCTGGGTGAAAACGTATTTGTAGGCCCTTATGCCATCATAGGCCCGGATGTGTCCATAGGAGACGGCTGTCATGTGGCGCCCCACGTGGTGATTGAAGGGGTCACAAGGGTGGGCCGGAATTGTCAGATTTTCCAGTTTGCATCCATAGGGGCGGCTCCCCAGGATATCACCTATGGGGGTGAAAAGACCGGTCTTGTAATAGGAGATGGCACCATAATCAGGGAATCCGTGACCATCCACAGGGGTACGCCCAAGGGAGGGGGCACCACGGAAATCGGCTCAAGGTGCATGATAATGGCCTATTCCCACATTGCACATGACTGCAAGATAGGAAACCAGGTAATCATGGCCAACGTGGCCACTCTCGGCGGCCATGTGGAAATAGGGGATCATGCGGTCATAGGCGGCCTTTCCGCCATTCACCAGTTTTGCAGGGTTGGAAAATATGCGTTCCTGGGCGGGATGTCAGGCGCCAACAAGGATATACCCCCCTTTGTCAAGTATCAGGGGCAGAGGGCCCACCTTTTCGGTATCAACGTATTGGGGCTGAAGAGGGCAGGCTTCTCCAAGGAAACCATAGAGGCACTGAGGGAAGCCTATCGCATAGTGTTTTCCAAGTCCGAGACCATTACAGAGGGACTTGATATTGCCGACAGGGCCTTTCCCCATGTAGACGAGGTAAGGCAGTTCACCGATTTCATAAGGGAGTCCAAAAGGGGTGTTCCCGCGGCAGCATGGAACAATTCCAATTAAAACCCGGTTCCTCCCTGGGTATCATTGCAGGCGGCGGGCAGCTTCCACTGCTCATCGCCGAGGCAGCGGGGAGGCTTGGCTACAGGGTGGTAGCAGTTGCCCACAAGGGGGAGACGGACAGGCAAATCGACAAATGCTGCAGTGAAGTCAAGTGGCTGCGGCTCGGTCAGCTGAACAAGCTCATAAATTTTTTCAAGAAAAGGGATGTTGAATCGGTGGTCTTTGCCGGCACCATAACCAAGACCAGGATCTTTTTCGATATCCGCCCGGACTTCAGGGCCCTGGCCCTTTGGAACCAGCTCGAAGGACACCTGGATGACCGGATACTTCGTGCCGTTGCAGGGGAGCTGGAAAAGGAAGGCTTAAAGGTCCTTCCATATACCTGGCTGCTTTCAGACCTTCTTTTCCCCAGGGGTATACTTACCAGGCGCGCACCTTCCGGACAGGAGGAACGGGATATCAGGTTCGGCCTTGGGCTTGCCAGGCAGATCGGCAAGCTGGATATCGGCCAGTGCCTGGTGGTGAAGGACGGTACGGTCCTTGCGGTAGAGGCCATTGAGGGAACGGATGAGACAATAAGGCGGGGAGGTCGACTGGGAGGAGAGGGCTCCGTGGTTGTGAAGGTTTACAAGCCGGGCCAGGATATAAGGTTCGATCTGCCTGCTACTGGTGTCAAAACCATAGAAACCATGATAGAATCCGGGGCAAAGGTGCTGGCGGCAGAGGCCGGACGTTCCCTTTTCTTCGACAGGGATCAGGCAGTAAGCCTTGCAGACAGGCATGGTATTGCCATAGTAGGCGTCGATCCCGCGGATACAGTTCAAAGTTGAGGTATTGATGAAGGCTGCAGTCATTGGGGCAGGATATCTTGGCAGGTTTCACGCACAGAAGTATGCGGCCATGGAAGACGTGGAACTGGTTGCCGTGGTTGACACGGACCAGGAGCGTTCCAGGCAGGTGGCTGAGGAAGTCGGCTCTGAAGGCCATACCAGTTTTGAACATCTTCTCGGCCAGATAGATGTGGCCTCGGTTGTGGTGCCCACCACCCTGCATCACCAGGTGGCCAGAAAACTCCTGGAAAACGGCGTTCACATCCTTCTGGAAAAGCCCATGACCACCACCAGGGAAGAGGCCTCGGACCTCATCGGGCTGGCTGAGGAAAAGGGCCTGGTCCTTCAGGTGGGGCATCTGGAGCGTTATAACCCGGCAATTGTTACCCTGGAGGAGAGGGTGACAAGGCCCCTTTTTATAGAGGCCCACAGGTTGAGCGGTTTCAAGGAAAGGGCCATTGACGTTGACGTGGTGCTGGACCTTATGATCCACGATATTGATATCGTCCTGGCCTTGGTAAAGTCCCAGGTCAAGGAGATAAAGGCTGCAGGAGTGCCTGTGCTGACACCCCGCGTGGATATTGCAAACGTGCGGCTCATATTTGAAAACGGCTGTACCGCCAACCTGACTGCCAGCAGGATCTCCCTTACGGATCTGAGGAGAATAAGGATCTTTCAGCCCGGCTGCTATATCTCTGCAGACTGCAGCCAGAGAAACAATCTCATTGTAACCGCAGACAGGTCTTCCCCGAACCCTGCTTCTTCCATCCGGCCGGAATATCTCACACACCAGCAGGTGGACATCCTGGACCTTGAACTCAGGGATTTTGTCCGTTCTGTAAGAAATGGACTTACGCCCAGGGTGGACGGTCGGGCCGGGCTCAGGGCCCTGTCCCTTGCACTCGACATAAATGAGGCCATCGAAAGGGGGCTGGAGGCTGCCGGAATATCAGATGTCCTCTGAAAGGGTCCTGGTCATTGCCGGGGAGGCCTCTGGAGATCAGCATGCCGCCGACCTGGTAAGAAACCTCATGGAACTGAGGCCCGGGCTCGGGGTATACGCCGTTGGAGGAGAAAGGCTCAAAGGGGCTGGCGCAGAGATACTGTTTGGCAGCTCGGAACTGTCGGTGGTGGGGCTCTTCGAGGTCCTGAGGCATATCCGGCCCATATTCAGTGCGTGGAAAAGGGTGGTGACGTGGCTTGAACACAACAGGCCATCCCTGCTGATCCTGGTGGATTTCCCGGAGTTCAATCTCCTTGTTGCAAAAAAGGCCAAGGCCCTTGGTATCCCAGTGTTTTATTATATCAGCCCCCAGGTCTGGGCCTGGCGTCAGGGCAGGGTGAAAAAGATCCGCCGGGTAGTGGACAAGATGGCGGTGATACTGCCATTTGAAAGGGAGTTTTACAAAAAATACGGGATGGATGTGGAGTTTGTGGGCCATCCCCTTCTGGATTCTGTGGGAACGACCCTGGGGAAAGAAGAGTTTTTTGAAAAACTCGGAATACCTTCTGGAAACAGGCTGATATGCCTTCTCCCCGGCAGCCGGACAGGTGAGATCAGGCGCCACATGAAGCTTTTTCTGTCTGCAGCCCGGCTGATAGCATCCGGCTCAAAGGCCGTATCGTTCTGCCTGCCTCTTGCTCCTGGGCTTGAGCCAGGAGCGGCCGGGATTATAAAGGAGCAAGCAACGGCCCTTGCCTCGTCATGCGGCATAAGGGTTAACCTGGTGGAAAACAGTGCCCATGATGCAATTGCCAGTTCGGACCTGGCCATAGCCGCATCCGGTACAGTGACCCTTGAGGCCGCCATCTTGAAAACCCCGACGATTGTCACCTACAGGATATCACCGCTCACATATTTCCTGGGCAGAAGGCTGATAAAGGTCAAATATGTAAGCCTTGTAAATCTCATAGCAGACAGGCAGGTGGTGCCCGAGTTCCTGCAGAAGGATGCCACGGCGGAAAACCTTTCCGGCGCGGCCCTTCACCTTCTGGCAGACCGCCGGGCCATGGCCGGGATGATTCACGGGCTTGAGGAGACCGTCGCCAGGCTAGGGTCCCCGGGGGCAGCCCGCAGGGCCGCATCCCTGGCCGCGTCCATGCTGGGCTGACAAGATGCCCGTATAAGCCCTGCCGCATGTGCTGTTATGGCTCCAATCTTGACAATTCATCCTCCTTGTATATATTGATTTCTTCAGTTCAGGGCCCATAGCTCAGTTGGTCAGAGCCACCGGCTCATAACCGGTTGGTCCCAGGTTCGAATCCTGGTGGGCCCAATTCGGCCCTTTTGTGCAGGGCCATGAACGTGCTTGTGCTGAACCCATACAAAGGCGGAAGATAATATGTGGCCATTTTACGGGGAATTTGCCAATGATTGTAAGAACAGGTGCAATTTAAGATTGCACCTTTTTTAATGCACAAAAAGGACATGCTGCCCACAGTAGATGACATAATCAGTGAACTCTTTTCCTGGGCACCGGAAGATCTGGCTGAGGAATGGGATAATGTCGGTCTCCAGGTTGGATACCCATTCTGGCCGGTCAAAAAGGCGGTGATAGCCCTCGATGTTACACCACAAACACTTGCTTTTGCCCTTGAGGCCAAGGCGGATATTGTAATTTCACACCATCCCCTGATATTCAGGCCCCTCAAAAAGCTTGATTTGAACCAAACCACTGCCCGCCTCCTGGCGGGTTTTTTGCGTCATGAAATTTCCGTTGTGTCCATGCATACCAATCTTGACTCGGTACTTGGAGGCGTAAACGACCGGCTGGCTTCCATGCTCGGACTTCAGGACACCAAACCCCTGTTACCAAGGGAGCCCGGAAGCGATGCCGGCCTCGGGCGGATAGGCATTCTGCCGGAACCAGTCTTTCAGGAGGATTTTTTGCCCAACATTTCCTCTGCCCTTGGCAAGGCCTGCCTGGCAGCTGCCGGTTCGGTGCAGGGCAAGATATCCAGGGTGGCCCTTTGTTCCGGTTCGGGATCAGGCCTTTTTCCAGAGGCCGTGAGGAAAGGTGCACAGGCCTATGTCTCCGCCGAGATAAAACATAGCGTAGCCAGGGAGGCAGAGGCCCTTGGAGTGCTTGTAGTCGATGCGGGTCATTTTGAGACAGAACGGCCTGTGGTTGCCGACATCGAGGAATTTTTGAGTAACAGGTCCAGGGAAATGGGCTGGGAACTTGAGCTAATGGTCTTTGAATCGGAAAGGTCTCCTTTCAGATTCTATAATGAGCTTACGTAGACAGCATGTCCTGTTTGCCGCTTTTTATCCCGGATTATGCACCTTAAATGCCTGAGAAGAGGATTTTGGTTGAATAATTAAATGGTTGACTTCAATTCATGCGGAAAATTCATTCATTCAAAAGCGGGGTCTCTTCCAGTTTTATCTCTCGGGCATTTGAAGCCAAAAGGTGCCGAATCTGTTGCGTTATCATATGCCTTGCATGTTCGACAAGCTTGCAAGTCTCTTGCTCCGGGTTTATAGAAGGAATTTAAGGTTTTGAGGTCATTTTTCATAAAAAAACAAGATATTGTGATCATCCACTATATATTTTTACTTTAAAGGGGAAAAAAATTGAGACCAGAACTTTCCACACTCATCAGGCTTCAGGGAATAGATCTCGAGATCAGGAAACTCGGGCTTGAAAAGGCAGGACTTCCTGAAAGGCTTAATGCCCTAAAGGAATTGATGGAGGAAAAGGAAGCGGAAATAGCACAACTCAAGGACAAGCTCGCCGATCTTCGCACCAGGAAAACAGAGGTGGAAGATGAGCTGGAACTGGAAACCGAAAGGCTGAAAAAGTCCCAGCAAAAGATGAGTTCTGTCAAGAACAGCAGGGAGTATCAGGCCCTGTCCAAGGAAATAGAAGAGATAAAAAAGTCAAACAAGGCCAGAGAGGATGAGATCCTCCAGCTTGATGAAGAGATAGACGAGCTCAAGAAAGAGGTCAAGGAAAAGAATAAAGAGGTAGAAAAGCTCAAAAAGGAGGCCTCTGCAGAGGAAAAAAATATTGCCAGGGCGGAAAAGGAGATTGATGCAAAGATCGCAGCCCTTACAAAGGAAAGGGACAACGTGGCCAAGGAGGTAAAACCGGATCTCATGGCCAGATACAGGTTCCTGGCTGAGAAAAGGGCCGGCATAGTGGTTGCCGCTGTAGATGAAGGTGTGTGCAGTGTGTGCAACATGAATATTCCTCCACAGATGTACAACGAGCTCTTGAGGGATGAAAAACTGCTCTTTTGTCCTTCGTGCCAGCGCATCATCTATGCGCTCAAGGTTTAGCTTTTGCGGATTGCATCAGGGCATTTCAGTAATTAACATGATACCAGGCCTTGAAAGCAGGCGGATGATCGCCCGCCTATCTGGCGCGGGAGGAAAGTCCGGGCTCCGCAGGGCAAGGTGGTTCGTAACGCGAACCGGGGGTGACCCCAGGGAAAGTGCCACAGAAAACAGACCGCCTCATCTTGAGGTAAGGGTGAAAAGGTGAGGTAAGAGCTCACCAGCTGCAGGGGTGACCTTGCAGGCTAGGTAAACCCCACCTGGAGCAAGACCGAATAGGGAGGCGCTTGAAGGCGGCCCGCCTGAGCCTCCGGGTAGGTTGCTTGAGGTGCCGGGTGACCGGCATCCCAGATGAATGATCATCGTTCCATGAAAATGGAATACAGAACCCGGCTTATAGTCTGCTTTCAGGGCCCTTTTTGTATCTGCCTGCAGGATACTGCATCTACGGCGTTGTCGGGTACTTGACGTACAGGTAGTACGACTGCGAACCCTCCGCCTGGTATCTGCAGCATCCTGCAGGCAGATACACCTTTGTTTTAAAGGCGGCTTTGGAAAAAGCCTTAATGCCCGTTACTGTTTGTAACAGTCGCCTGATGGTGTAAAGAAATCTTTTTTAGCTGGTGTCTTGGAAATTTGGAACTTTGTCCAATGGCCGGGCGCATGAAAGAAACAGTCGCAGACATAGTGCTGGCATTTCGAGGATTGTTTCTGGAATGCAACAAGGGCATTTGGGCAGAGGGCGATTTTTCGAGATGCCCTAACCTTTGAAAGGTAGGCGGACATGGCTGATATTACCCCTGTACATATCAAGGAAAGAAAGCTCCAGGGACCCCCCATTACCATGCTTACGGCCTATGATTACAGCTTTGCCAGCATGGTGGATGCCGCCGGGATAGATATAATCCTGGTTGGTGATTCCCTGGGCATGGTCGTGCTGGGATATGACTCCACTGTTCCCGTCACCATGGAGGATATGCTGCACCACTGCAAGGCGGTTTCCAGGGGAGTAACAAATGCCTTGCTGGTGGGGGATATGCCCTTCATGTCCTACCAGGTCAGCCCTGAAGAGGCCCTTTTGAATGCTTCCAGGTTCTTGAAGGAGGCCGGTTGTGATGCCGTAAAGCTGGAAGGGGGCGTGGACATGGCGCCTGTGATAGAAAGGCTTGTGCAGGCGGGAATTCCGGTCATGGGGCACGTTGGGCTCACTCCCCAGACGGCGTCAAGCCTTGGAGGGTTCAGGGTGCAGGGGAAAGACCTGGAACGCGCCAGGGCGATTTACAGGGATGCCCTGGCAGTAGCGGAGGCCGGCGCATTTTCAGTGGTGCTGGAATGTATTCCTTCCGAGCTGTCTGCCCTTATTACAAAGGAAGTGGACATCCCCACCATCGGGATAGGCGCAGGTCCCCAGTGCGATGGCCAGGTCCTTGTCACCAATGACATGCTTGGCCTTTATGACAAGTTTACCCCCAAGTTTGTCAGGAAATATCTGGATCTTGCACCACGGATAAGCGAGGCCATGAAACGCTTTAAAAAAGAAGTGGAAGCCGGGGATTTCCCCTCTCTTGAAGAGAGTTTCTCTGGAGGAGAAGAGGCCGTTCAGGCAATCAGAGCGCAGAATTGATATTGATCGCCCTAATAGGCCAAAATAAAAAAGGAGGAGGGTAGGAGGCGTAGTCCCCGGCTTTTTTTATTTTGCCTTTGCCTTTCCCCTGCGCTTGCCAGCCCTTTCGCACTTTCTCTTGCAATTATTGCAGATGGCGGGTTGGGTAGGCCTGTTGGGGTTTTTTAGACAGTACATATCTTTTTTCCTCTTTATTTGTTTCAGTGTAATTTAAGGAAAAATTGTTTTTATATAAATCACTAAGCAAGAATTGTACCGCAGCTGGGCCTGAGCCCGAAATTTATTATAATATGCTGTTTTTACGTGAAAAGTTTTTGAAATTTTTGAAGTGGCCACCGATTTCGGTACAGTAGGCTTTCGTGAAAACTGGTTAATTTCGTTCAGGTCGTGTGGCTAAATTGTCTCACTTGTCAGCAAAATGACAGCACGACGCCTGCTGTTTTAATGATATTTTTCAAATGGCCTCGTCCAGAAATTTTCTGCCTCCGGATGAGTTGTTAATTTTTTATTAAGGGAAAAAGATTTTTCTATTGCCAAAGAACAGGAATTGAGAGTAAATAACAGTATCAAGGTGGTTGTAGCTGTTTATTGGCGCATGACTGAAAATAATAAGACTACTGAAAAGAGAAGAAAGGTCCTGGTTTCTTCTCCAGGGCGACTTACCAGGGCTGGTATGAGAATCGTATGTCCGGAATGCGGTAACGACCAGGACTTTTTCGAGGTGGCCCAGGAAGTCACCATTACAACCCGTTACGTACAGAACCCCGACGGCAGTTTCACTCCACAAAGTGATGAATCCACGATCCTCGGGGATATCAAGCTTTTCTGCGGTGAGTGTTATACGGATCTTTCTCAATATTATCAACGCTTTGCGGAGATGATTTTTTGACAGGCCAGCCTTCCCGCCTAATTCTCAAAACCAACAGCGCATTCAGAAAAAGATTTCATGAACTGAAAAAAGGGGATGTCGTTTCATGCGTCCTGAATCTTGCACCTGGCGAGGATTACATCCTCCTTGACCTGGTGCAAAGGGGCATCCATCTGGTTCCATCTGCAATTTCACAGCTGGCCAGCAGGTCAAAATGCTGCCAGGCGGCTTTGCTCCTCCCGTGGATGCATCCCCTGACAATTGTCATAAGGAAGAAGGCCGACCTGGTCCGGGCCGTGGAAAGGTATGGAAAATCCGGTGTACACGAAGTGATCACCAAGCTGGACAGGTCAGACTGCGGCCTTGGCATCTGTGTCTGGAAAGACGTGGAGGCGGTTTTCAGCCAGGTTGTCTTTTCAACCAACCCTCCGTATCCATTTGTCTTGCAGCCATTTTTGGCGGACTGCACGGACATAAGGGTTATCTGGATAGGTGATGAGTACAGGGAGGCATACTGGAGGAAAAACCCTGCAAGTTTCAGGAATAACCTTCATTTCGGTGGACAGTCCGGCAGGTATGAACTTGCCCCCGGGGAAGAAGAAATGTGCAGGGCGGTAATGAAACGGGGGGATTTCCCCTATGCCCACATGGATCTTTTGAAGACGGGAAAGGGAGAGGTCTTTTTGTCGGAGATCAGCCTCTTTGGCGGGCTGAAGGGGGCGCTCATCAGCGATAAAAGGGCCAATGACATGAAGCAGGCCCTTCAGGAAAATTTGGTAAAAAACTTGTAATTCCTGTCATCTGGAGCCATTATTGCGATATTTCTTTCCAGGAAGGCCCTTCAAGGCTTGTGGTAGTGTTAATTTTTTGTTACATGCCACTTAACTATGGACATTGAAGAACATCTTTCAGCCCTTGAATCCAGACTGGGATACAGATTCCGCGACAGGAGCCTCCTGAGACAGGCCCTTACCCACAGGTCGCATGCCGCAGAGCATGAAGGAGAGCTGGACAACGAGAACCTGGAATTTCTCGGAGATGCCGTCCTGGAGCTGGCGGTGAGCGAAATGCTCTACAGAAGGTTTGCCGGCAGGTTCAGGGAAGGCGACCTGACCAAGATGAGGGCCTATCTTGTCAGCGAACCCAGGCTTGCGGAAAGGGCGCGTGCCCTGGACCTTGGAAATGCCTTGTTTCTCAGTTCCGGGGAGGAAAAAAGCGGCGGCAGGAGCAGGCCCTCTATACTGTCGGACGTTTTTGAGGCTGTAACCGGTGCCATCTTCCTGGATGGGGGTATGGATGCGGCCTTTGCCTTTCTCAAAAAACAGTTTGATTCCCTCATCGCTTCCGCCCCCGAGGAGGGGCTTCTCGTGGATTTTAAAAGCAGGCTGCAGGAACTGATACAGAAACGTTTTCATTTTCTGCCAACCTACAGGCTTATTGATTCATCCGGCCCTGATCATAAGCGATATTTCGAGGTAGGCCTTTTCCTGGAAGAAAAGGAGATCTCCCGGGGGTCCGGACACACGAAGAAAGAGGCAGAGCAGCGGGCTGCCAGGGCCGCCATGGAAAATCTGGAAGAAATCATATCGAGACATGGACACTGATAACGGTAAAGCAGGAGAAAAAAAGGGTTTCAGGTCGGGTTTCATAGGTATTATAGGGGCGCCCAATGTTGGCAAATCAACGCTTCTGAACTCCATCCTTGGAGAGAAGGTGGCGATCACCACTCCCAAGCCCCAGACCACCAGAAGCCAGATAAGGGGCATACTCACAGGCGACAATTTCCAGATAGTCTTTGTGGATACCCCGGGCATCCATTTGTCCAAGAAGCTTCTAAACAGGAAACTTGTCCGTGCTGCGGAGCGGGCCGTGGAGGACGTGGATCTGCTGCTGTTCCTGGTGGATGTCACAAGCCGGAACAGAAAAGAGGAGTTTGCGGTACTGGACCTCATTAGAAAACTGAAAAAGCCGGTCATCCTCGTCCTGAACAAGATAGACAAGGTTGCAAAGGAGAATCTCCTGCCCCTGATAAATGAAATGAGCAGGATATATCCCTTCGAGGCGGTGGTTCCGGTTTCTGCCAAGTACGCAGATGGTGTGGACGTCCTGCTGGACGAGATCCTGAAACACCTGGAGGAGGGCCCGCGGTTTTACGATTCCATGACCACCACTGACCAGTCACGGGAAAAGATCATTGAGGAACTCATCAGGGAAAAGATATTTCTCATGGCTGAACAGGAAGTCCCCTATTCCACCGCAGTCAAGGTCGAGGACATGCAGGAGGACAATGACAAGGTAGTGATCAGGGCCGTGATATACGTTGAAAGGCCTTCCCAGAAGGGCATTATAATCGGCAAAAAGGGCAAGTTCATAAAGAAGGTCGGGACCATGACGAGGATGGAGCTTGAAAGGATAATAAAGAAGAAGGTCTTTCTGGATCTCTGGGTGAAGGTCCTGAAGGACTGGTCCAGAGACGAAAAGGCCCTGAGAAGACTGGGCTTTGAAGACTGATTGTGACTTTTTTGTCCCATATTCCTGCCTGCCGTACTGGGGCATTTTTGTCCCATATTTCCCGATTCCCCTGGTTTCAAGATGTGCTCCAGGTATAACATATTGAAATAATAAAGTTTTTGAATACAGGGCCAGCTGGCACGCTTTGTGCTCTATACCAGCTTAAGTACTTAAAATAGAGTACAAACAGTTTGCGGGAAGGGATAGGGGCCCTTTTATATTATGACGCGTTATCAGAAGACCATAAAAAAGGAAGTGGCAGTTGCCGGTATCGGTCTGCATTGCGGGCAGGAGGTTTCCATGACCATAAAGCCCGCCAGGGAGGGATCAGGTATCATATTTGCCAGGACGGATATTCCATCCGTCCCCGAGATACCAGCAAGGATCGACCACGTAGTCGACTGCCACTTCGCCACCACCATTGGCAACGGGCAGTGCCGCATTTCAACCATAGAGCACCTCATGGCGGCTTTTGCCGGGATGGGAATTGACAACGCCAGGGTGGAACTGAACGGCCCCGAAGTTCCAGCACTTGATGGAAGTGCATCGGCATATGTAATGCTCTTCCAGGAAGCAGGCCTCAAGGTCCAGAACAGTGCCAGGCGCTATATCGAGATCCTGGAAGAGGTGTCCTTCAGGGATGGAGACAAAAAAGTCACACTTTCACCCTGTCGCAGTTTTTACGTTGATTTTACAATAGATTTTGAACATCCGGCCATAAGGGCCCAGCGTTTCAGGGGTAAGATCGACAGCAGGACCTTCACAAAGTCCATTGCCAGGGCAAGGACGTTCGGCTTCCTGAAGGAAGTGGACATGCTTCATAAAAACGGTCTGGCTCTGGGTGCCTCCCTGGACAATGCTGTTGTTATAGGGGCGGAAGCCGTTATCAACAGTGAGGGGCTGCGTTTTTCAGATGAGTTTGTCCGTCACAAGGTCCTTGATCTCATAGGAGATTTCTATCTACTGGGCGCTCCGCTCAAGGCAAGGGTCAAGGCAGTGAAAAGCGGCCATGAACTCCACTGTAATATAATGAAATTTCTTGCAGAAAGTCCTTCTGCCTGGAGGCTGACCGGCAGCGAACCCGAATATCCCGATCGGCTGTCCAGGTGGGGATACCCTGTTGTTTCACCGGGCTTCGGGATGGCGGCTTCCTTCTAAGCCTTCAGGTGCCTAGTAAACGCCCAGGTCCCTGAGCCACTTCCAGTTGACCTCGTAGATATTTTCCACTTCTTCAGGGGAAAGTCCGGCCCCTCTACCCACTTTCCTGGCGTGTTCGGCATCCATGAAGTCTCCGGGTGCATGTCCGTCGGAATTTATGACGAGTCTTGCGCCTTTTGAGCGCGCCACGTTAGCCACGTGCCCGTTGGTGAGGCTGTGCCCCTTTCTTCCGGATATCTCCAGCAGCACCCCCTTTTGGGCCGCCAGAGATGCATCGTCCCCGGAGATGAAACCGGGATGGGCCAGGATGTCCACCCCAGCCTCTATTGCAGCCCTGTTGGTGCCTGGAATGACCGGCTCCACTATGGTCTCTCCGTGGCAGACCACTATTTTTGCACCAATGGCCCTTGCCTTTCTGGTGAGCCGGCGGATTCTTTCCGGATGCACATGGGTCAGTTCTATCCCGGGGATGAGCCGCGTTTGTGAATGCCTGTTTATGTCGTCACAGGCCCTGGTCATTCCTTCAATTATAAAATCAATATTGGATTCATCGGCATGATCGGTCACGCATACTGCCTCGTATCCCTTTACCTCTAGCCTTCTGACAAGTTCGGACAAGACGAGTTCCCCGTCGCTGAACAGGCTGTGACAGTGGAGGTCGAACATCAGCATGGCATTTCCTCACATCTTGTACTTGAAGGCATTGGGATCAAGCTCCTCCAGGATCTTGTTCCACTTGTCCTGGTCCTTTTCTTTCCTGTCTCCGGAAAGTACGGTTGGCTCACTGGAAACCGGCATGGCGGACTTTAGGACTTCCTCGCTGACATAGATTTCTGCCCCTGCCCTCAGGGCCAGGGCCACGGCGTCACTTGGCCGTGAATCCACCTTGACGGTCCTGCCTCCAGCATTGATGCTTATTTCCGCATAATAGGTGTTGTCTTTCAGCTCCGTCACATCAATCCTCTCCAGCTTGACCCCGGCCGCATTCAGCAGGTTGATTGCAAGATCATGGGTCATTGGCCTGGCAAACTGGAGTTTTTCCATTTCTGTTGCAATAGCCGTTGCCTCGAGAAGCCCTATCCAGATGGGCAGGGTCCTTTCCCCTTCTGCTTCCTTGAGGATAAGTATGGGTGAGTTGGAATCGGGATCAAGGGTAATGGCATGTATCACCATCTTGATTGGTTTCATGGCTTTTCCTCTTAGTTAACGATCCTGCCCTTCAAAGAATGGTGGCAGGCCTTTTCTATAAATACGTCCAGAATCTCTCCTATAAGTTGATCACTTCCGGCCAGGTTTACAACATGGTTTCCCCGGGTGCGTCCCTGGAGTTTCCCGTCCCGTCCCTTTTCTATGAGACATTCCATAACGGTATTTTCATGCTTCCTGTACTGCTCCAGGCCGATGGCGTTCTGCAGTTCTATGACCTGGGAAAGCCTTTCCCTCCGGATTTCCTCCGGCACTTCGTCCCTGAAGCCTGCGGCCGCCGTTCCCGGTCTTTCGGAATACCGGAAGGCAAATATCTGGTCGAACCGCACGGTCCTGAGGAGCTCTAAAGTGGCCCTGAAGTCTTCCCGGGTCTCGCCGGGAAATCCTACTATTATGTCCGTTGTCAGGCTTATGCCCGGGCATGTGGAGCGGAGTTTTTCCACCCTTTCCATGTAGGTTTCAATGCTGTATTTGCGGTTCATGCGTTTCAGGATACGGTTGGAGCCCGCCTGTACAGGCAGGTGCAGGTGTTCGCACAGGGTTCCAAGGCCTGCGAAGCATTCTATAAGTGAATCAGACAGGTCCTTGGGATGGCTCGTTGTAAACCGGAGCCGCAGGCCCGGAAAGCGCCTGTCTATCTCTTTTAGAAGGCCAGGGAAATCGATATCCTCTCCCAGGCCTTTACCGTACGAATTCACGTTCTGGCCAAGAAGGGTTATATCCTTTACCCCCTGTCCTGCCAGGGAACGGATTTCCTTCAGGATGTCTCCAGAGGGCCTGCTGGTCTCCCGTCCCCGGACAAACGGGACTATGCAATAGGTGCAGAAGTTGTCGCACCCCTGCATGATGGTGACAAAGGCCCTGACGTTTCCTTTCTCTATTGGGGGGTCAGTCACCGCTGGTATGCAAAAGTTGTCCTCAAGGCTGGTTATGGTCAGCCTGGTTTTTCCCTGTTCAAGGCATTCAAGGACCTTTGGCAGGCTGTAAATGCCCTGTGGGCCAAGGACCAGGTCCACGTGGGCGGCCCTTTTGAACAGCCTGGTGCCGAGCTGCTGGGCCACGCAGCCGGTAACCCCGATCCTGAGGGCCGGATTCCTGCTTTTGAGACGCTTCAGCCTTCCCAGCAGGCTGTGGAGTTTGTGTTCCGCCTTCTCCCTTATGGAGCAGGTATTGACGAGGATGAGATCGGCATCTTCCGCAGTGTTGGTGAGCACATAATCACGGCTCACCATCTGAGCCATCCTCCAGGAATCGTACTCGTTCATCTGGCAGCCAAAGGTGATGATATGGCATCTTTTAGGCGGATTAGGTTTTTTTAACCCGTCTTCTTGCATGGTAATGAGACTTTTCATGGTCCAGTTTGCACCGTCTTTTCTTAAAGCAGGATATCTTCTCCCGTGAAAACAGGTCACTCTGTTCCAGAAAATGCAAGGAGAGATGTCACCGTTTTACCGGTCTCTTGATCCTTGTTTATTACCGCCATGAGTACCTGCTGTCCCACCAGGCAGATGCTGCAGATGCGTCCGTTGAGGTTAAGGCCAGCCTGGTAGAGGGCCGATTGCCCTCCATCTCGCAGGAAGAGTATCAGGCTGTCTATCATACGTCCCTTGGGAAGGGGCATGATACCGTTGAATATGATGCCGGATTGTCCAAGACCCGTCAGGGACAGGTTCACAAGGTCTGCCCTGGCGGGGCCGCAGCATTTTGTGTCCCTGACCACGGGTTTCAGGGATGACCACAGGTGTTTTTCATTCCCGTAAACCTTGAAAAAGCCATCGAAACTTACGTAAAACAAGAAACAGCCTTCCCCGTCCATGTTGGCGGAGGTGGCACTGTTGACGTTGAAATCCGGAGGATAATCGGTTTTTTCCATATATTCTATCCCGGAATCCGTGGCTGCCAGCCTGAAAATCTTTCTGCCCCTGAAACGGGCCCTTTCGTACGTCTGGCCAAGGAGGGTGTCTTTATTCCCGTCGCAATCCGTGTCGACAAAACCCAGCCAGAGGTTGATCTGGTCCTGGATAAGGCGGAGGCTTCCCTCTTCATATTTCAGGAGTTTGGAGCTCATCCCCGCCTGGCCCAGTGCTGCGTTTACACAGAGCCAGCCGGCGTGTTCCATCAGGGAAAAATTGCAAACGGTGGAAAAGTCTCCAAACTTGAGTGAAACCACCTGGCCCTGGCGCCGGTAAGGTGCAATGCATATCTCGTTTTTCAGCAGGTATATTATTTCGAGCCTGCCGTCTCCATCAAGATCGCAGATGCTGGCCTGTATTACCTCGTGATCAAGGCTTCCGACCAGTTTTGCCCTGGAAAAGTCAAATACCTCCTTTTTCATATAGTTGTCCGGCCTTTCAGCCTGACCAGCCGCGGTGGCGCTCTTCTTCTGCTGTATAAAGACAAAGGATGGTGAAAGCCCGTAGGACCTGAATTTTTCCATGTCCGGCCCAAGCACCTGGAGGCTGTCTCCTTCGACCTGGAAAAGGATATCTATGCCGAGGGCCTTCATGGACTCGGGTGTGGCCACGGGCGACGGCTGTGCGGACGGCTCCAGCCACTTGAACCACGGCAGGATATCCTTGAGGGAGCCCTCCGGCAGTTCTGGCTCCGCCGGTTTTCCTTCCACGAAGAAGGCGGCATTCAGCTCCCCGAACCTTACAGCCGGGTCTCCCGCCTCCGGCTTCATCTGCTCGGAGATGACCGTGCATTCAAAAAGCTCTGCGCGGATCCCGGAAACCCTGCAAAGCGCAATCCTTTTTCTTTCGTAGCCGAGCACTTTGCTTGAGCCTGGCATGTATACGGGATTACCCTTCCGAAAGATTGTAAAAAGGTCACCTTTCGAGACGTGGCCGGAAGCGCTGGAACTCAGAACGGTACTTTGCCCGGATACCTGGGTTACAACGGCCTCCACGGGATTAAAGTCGGCCTGGAGCCGTTCCTTCAGGCTCGATGCATGGCTGCCGAGGCAGCAGATAAGCACGAGGATAACTGCTGTAACGGGTATCAGGGTATTCCTTTTGTACATCTGGATTTTCTTGTCCTGTCTATGTTTTCATGCCACCGGGCAGGCCATTTTGTTGCCTGGACCATGGTGCAGGCATGCGCTCTCTGCCTTGCTTCCTCTCTTTGAGGATAAATTAATAAGAACCCTCTAGGATTAAAAGGAAAAAGTAACTGTTCGTAATGCTGGCAGAGAAAAACCTGTTGGAATCACGGGTTTTTCAAAAAAAAAGCCCTTGCTAAATGCAAGGGCGAATTTTCCTCGTACAGACTATTGCTGAAGGAAATCTTTAGACGCAGCCGGTAGGCTTTGGAAGGCCAGCCATCTTACAGGCTCCCTTGCCAGGTCCTGACGGGAAGAGCTCATAGATCTTCTTCAGGGGATAACCGGTGGTCTTGGAAAGAATTCTGACCATGGGAGC
This sequence comes from uncultured Thermodesulfatator sp., assembly GCA_964478865.1. Taxonomy (GTDB): domain Bacteria; phylum Desulfobacterota; class Dissulfuribacteria; order Dissulfuribacterales; family QOAL01; genus QOAL01. Next base: position 11,842 of record CAYZJS010000133.1, on the reverse strand, counting down.
GATACCATTCTTCTTGAAGTAGTCCTGAAGAACATTGATGACCTTCTTGTGGTCTTCTGTCAGCTCAGAAATACCTTCCTGCTCCATGACGTATTCTACCCAATCTTCATCCCACTCTTCCATACCTTTGGTCAGGAAGCCGTCTTCGTCAACTTCATAAGTTTTTCCTTTGTACTCTACGGTTGCCATATTGCCCTCCTTTTGGATTATTATCTATGTCCTTTATGGCATATCGAGTTCAGTTAAATACTATACGCCAAGGGTTTTGTCAAGGCTCGTTAAATTTTTTTCAATATTTGATTGGCAGATAAAATTCAATGAAATCAGGAGGTTTTTCGGAGGGCCGGGAAGGGGGTGTGCTTTTTTTGAATGAGCATTCATTTTTTAACTTGCATCCTGACCAGGCGCTGAATCCTCCCTGGAAAGTTCCTCCACGTGGCGCCTTGCCCAGTCAAGATCCGGGTCCAGTTCCAGTGCCATCTGGTACCACTGGACGGCTGCTTCCTTCATGCCGAGTTTTCTGAGGTTGCTGCCTATGTTTGCGTAGTCGATTGCAGATGAAGGATCTATGGAAATGGCATTTTCAAAGCACTCTATGGCCTCGATGAATTCATCCTTCCTGTAATGACAAACCCCAAGCAGGTTGTGTATTTCCTTGAGCTCGCCGTTAAGCCCCCTTGCCTTTTCAAGGGCGGAGATGGCGCTTTCCAGGTCGCCCAGCTGCAAGTGGCAGTTGCCGATATGACAGTAGATGCTTGCAAGCTCCTCAGGGTCGGGCCGGCGTTCAAGGGATTTCAGGAAATACTCCAGGGCCTCGGAGAATCTGCCCTCTTTTTCCATGTTGTGTCCCAGGTAGAAGGCAGTCTCAAATCTGCCGGGAAAGGACTCTTCCAGGCGCATGAGAATCCCTGAGGATTCTTCCGTGGGAATATAGCTGCCGGTGGCTGCAAGCCTTGCAATGTGAAAGGGCAGGCTTAGATTCCTGGTCCGTTCCCTGAAATGATTCCCGGGTATCATGGCGTAAACCGCCGGAATGGCAAGCTCTGGGTGGGTGATATCCTGCAAGAAGGTGGTCAGCTCCACCTTTGTCAGGGCCGATGCCAGGTTGACTACTTCCTGCCTGAAATTTGGCGACGAACAGTCCGGAAGATCATGGAGTTTTACTTTGCACGGGGACGATATCACGTAGGAGGCCTCTTCCAGACTGGCAAATTTCGGGAGACCACTTTCAACATATCTGCCTTCGGTGTCGAAATCGCCAGCCAGTTGCGCGATCTCGGTAACAGCCCTTACTGCTGCCCGTACCGGGGAAGTGGATGTCCCAGCGGTGTAGACGATTTCACTCCTTTGGGGGAAAGTGGCAGGGTCCCAGGCTATCGCCCCTATGGTAGGGATTCCGATCCCAAGTGAAAAATCCTTTAGTATCAGGTTGATGCCGCAGGAAACAAACCGCTGTACCAGCTCCCGGAGCTGCGGGTCTTCTATTGAATCAAGGTCAACCGTGGGTGTCTCCAGCTTCCGGTAGCTTATGAGAGAGCATACGTGGCGTTCAACCACCTCGGAGATGGCCTGGACCGCTGCTTCCTCAAGACTGTTTCCGGCAGCTGCCCCGTTGTATTTGTTGATTGGCCACATCCATGAAAAGGGCACGGCTGAAGGCTGCTGCGTGAAGGCATTCATGCCGTCTGCCCATTGAATGGGAAACTGCCGCAAGACCTCCAGGGCCTCCGGGGAATCATCGTGGCAGTGTATCGCCTTTAGCAGGAGGGAATCTTCAAATCCTGGCTCTGGAAGCCTGCCAGGAGCCTCTACCCACATGGGACCTTGCCGGAGAAATTCGAAGAGGCTGAACCTTTCAACGATCTCCATTACGGCACTGGCCTTGGCCTGCGCCTCTGTTACACCTTTGCCCATCTGCTTTGCGGAACCTGTCACCAGGCCGGCCCGGGGCTCGTAGCGGCTTACGTATACTGGTATTCCCAGGCGGCCCTTGTCCACGCGCTCCACGCTTTTAAGCACCGGGCGGCCGAACCTTTCAAAGCGCCCGAAAACCCATTCAAGTGTCTGGTCCGGTGTCCTGGCCTTGTCGTAACTGTGATCTCCAGCCTTGAAACAGTCCTTCAGCTCCATGGATTCAGGTTCAGGTGGGAGGCTACTTGTACCGGGAACAGGTTGTCTCAATTATCTCTTCTGCCTGGAACCAGTCTGCTTGGTCTGATCCGGGTTCCATGCCGCGTCTTTCGTAAATGGTATGGGCAATGGTGGCCACCCAGTTTTCCCTGGCCTTTTCAGCCGATTCTTCCAGGAAGTAGATCCTTGTAAGTTTCGTGCCAGGTGCCCCCTGTATCTGGAGCCCCACGACCGGATTGGATGCCTCCTCATCCCTTATGAGGTAAATGGCCCTGGGTACATCCACCGCGTGTGCAAGATGTGTCAGGTTGTCAGGGTCCTGGGTGCCGAGAAAGATCTCTACCCGCCTGGCCTTTTCATCATAGTCAAGGCCAAGCAGTGGCATGCCGGGAGCTCCCACGATATAGTCATCACCAATGGAGACCACCGCAGTCCTGAATTGATTCATCCGGTTGAAATCCTTGAGGAAAGTCCCCCAATCTCGTTTGAGGATGCGTATCTTTTTTTCCGGCATCTCTTGTTCCTCCTACCTATTATGTTTAAAAAAACACTAAACACTCGGGAAAGCCGAGTCAAACAAACAGTTTCTCTGTACCGGCGGTGATATTCCTCCATTCAAAGAGAATCTGCAAGGAAAAAGGTGGCCTCAATGCTGCCGACCAACGAACCTGGCAAGCTCCCTTGCCGTTTCGCTCTGCCTGCATCTGTCAATGAAATCCTTTAGCGGCCCCTGGTAAAGGAGCCTTCCACCCCTTCTCCCGCCGCCCGGGCCAAGATCCAGGACCCAGTCCGCCCTTGTTACAAGGTCCAGGTTGTGTTCCACCACCACTACCGTGCCGCCGAGATCCGCCAGTTTTTCCAGGCACCTGGCCAGCCGTTCCACATCCTCCATGTGGAGGCCAACCGTGGGTTCATCCAGGAGATAGAGGGTTTGCTGGCAGGAAGGTCCCGAAAGCTCCCTGGAAAGCTTGAGCCTTTGGGCTTCGCCTCCGGAAAGGGTGGGGCTTGGCTGCCCGAGAGTAAGGTATCCAAGTCCAAGCTCCTTCATGAATTCCAGTTTCCTTCTTATCCGGGGGATGGCCGCGAAGAACTCCAGGGCCTCGTCCATGGGCATATCAAGTATGTCGGTAATATCCTTGTCCTTCCACCTTATGTCCAGGATCTCTTTTTTGAATCTTTTGCCGCCGCATTCCTGGCAGGTGACAAGGACATCAGGCAGTAGGGAGAGCTTCTGGCATGTATATCCCTGCCCGCGGCAGGCCTCGCACCGGCCTCCTTCCACATTGTATGAAAAGTGTCCCGGGCCCAGTCCCCTGATCCGTGCCGTCTGGGTCCTGGAGAACAGGAAGCGGATGTCGCTCCATATGCCCGTAAATGTTGCAGGGCAGGATCTAGGGGTTCTTCCAATGGGTGAATGGTCTATCCTGAGTACCCTTTTTATGAGGCCGGTTCCCCGGACGTTGCATCCGGCAGTGTCTCCGTCTAGAAACGATTTGTGGATGATCTCGCTAAGAAGGGTGCTTTTGCCCGAACCCGATACGCCCGTGATGACCGTAAATGCCCCGCAGGGAATTTTGACGTCCAGATTTTTCAGGTTGAACCTGCTGACCTTCCCGAACCTCAGCCAGCCGGAAGACCTCTTGAGCCTGCCGGAATCTCCCGGAAGCCTCCTGGGTCTTTTCATGGCCCTGGCAGTCCTTGATGCTTCATGTTTCAGGATTTCTTCCAGGGTCCCCTGGGCCACTATCCTTCCTCCGCGGTTTCCACCTTCAGGACCCATGTCTATTATCCAGTCCGCGGATTCCATGGTTTCCTGGTCGTGTTCCACTACTATTACGGTGTTTCCCTTGTCCCTGAGGTCCTTGAGGGTATCCATGAGATTCCTGTTATCCCTCGGGTGCAGTCCGATTGTGGGTTCGTCAAGGACAATGGTGAGCCCCGTGAGATTTGACGATGCCTGAACCGCAAGCCTGATTCTTTGGGATTCCCCTCCCGAAAGGGTGTTTCCTGACCGGTCGAGGGGAAGGTAGTCAAGGCCGAGCTTCGACAGCACGGTGAGCCTTTTTAGTACCTGTTTTACAAGCATCCTGGCCATATCCATTCTCGCCTGGGGAAACGGCGCGGTTTCAAGCCAGGTCTTCATAAGTATTTCAGCCTCCCCGATCTCCAGGGAAAGAAGATCAGAGATGGATCTTTTTTCCACCTGCCACAGCCTTGCCCTTGCAGAAAGCCTGCTTCCCCTGCAATCCGGACATGTTCCGGAATCTTTTGAGATACCCCGTCCCAGGCATGCGGGGCACTGCCCGGAACTTGAGTGGAATGAAAAGAGCAGGGGGTCAGGGTCGGATATGCTTACCCTGCACCTGGCACAAAAGTGCCTGGAACTCATTACGGTTTCAACGCCGTCCCTGTTTAAAACCAGGACCTCCCCTTTTCCGTGACGAAGGGCAGTCTCCAGGGCCTCACGAAGCTTGGCAGGGTCCATGGTGCCGGCTTCAAAAGGCCCCCATGCCCATTCGATATCGTGTTCCCTGTACCTGGAAAGCACTGCCCTTTCTCCAGGCCCTACGAATTTTCCGTCAACCCGGACCATTGAAGCCCCGGCGGCAAAGCCCTTTCGGATTTCCGGGTGATGCCACCCCTTTCTTTTTTTTATCCTTGGGGAAAGGAGTATGACATCCTCCCTTTCTGCACGGTTTGAAAAGACATCAAGGATGTCTTCAAGGGCGGCCTTCTGCATGTTGCCTCCACACGAAGGGCATACAGGCCTGGAGGCAACTGTATACAGCAGGCGCAGGTAGTGGGCCGTCTCGGTAAGTGTCGCCACCGTGGACATGCTGCCTCCCCGGCTTACCTTCTGTTCAATTGCCACCGAAGGGGAGAGGCCGCCTATGGAATCCACGTCAAAACGCTCGTGAATGTTTACAAACTGCTTCATGTAAGAAGGCAGGCTTTCGAGGTAACGTCTCTGCGCCTCCCTGTGGACGAGGTCAAATGCCAGGGAAGACTTTCCCGAGCCGGACATCCCTGTGATCACCACCAGCCTGTTTTTTGGGATTTCTATATCGATGTTTTTGAGATTGTGGTGCTTTGCACCCCTTATTTCTATGTTTCCTGCACCTTTTTGTTGCACCTTCCGGCAGGAGGGCCTTGAGGGATTCGGCCCGGGGCTAAGGTTGCCGCTGGCGGCCAGAAAACGGGAAGTGGGGGTGGATGCCTTTTCAAGGAGCTCTCTTGGTGTGCCCTCAAAGAGCTTTTTACCTCCTCTTGCCCCTCCTTCAGGGCCAAGTTCAATGACCCAGTCACTTTTTTCAAGTATCTGGAGGTCGTGTTCCACAACTATTATGCTGTGGCCTCTTTCTGCCATTTGCCTTAGTTGACGGGTGAGTTTTTCTATCTCTGTATGGTGCAGCCCCCTTGAGGGCTCATCCAGTATGAAGAGAGACGGTTTTTCATGCCTGGTATGAAGGGTCCTTGCGATTTTGAGCCTTTGGGCCTCTCCCGCAGACAGTGAACTGAGGGGCTGGCCCATCTGAAGGTAACCCAGGCCGAGCATCCTGGCTGGCCCTGCAGCCTTCACAAGCGGTGCGCAGTCATGGAAAAATTCAGATGCCTCATCCAGGGTCATGGCAAGGATTTCACATATGTTTTTCCCCCTGTAAGTAAAATCCATGGCCTCCGCCCTGAATTTTTTACCCTTGCAGGACGGACATGGCAGCATGACGTCTGGCAGAAACTGCATCTCAATGATTTCAACCCCCTGGCCCCTGCATTCCCCGCACCTGCCGCCTCCGCTCACATTCACGGAAAAATACCCTGGCTTGAGCCCCGCCGCCCGGGCTTCCTCCGAGCCGGCAAGCAGTTTTCTCACCGGGTCAAGGATCTTTAGATATGTCCCGGGGCATGCCCTGGGATTCTTGCTTACAGGTTCCTGATCTATCATCCTTATCTGGGAGAACTCCTCCCAGCCCATGATGAGGCCAAATTCTCCCGGAGGGGCACAGGCCATCCCCTTGAGCCTGAGTATTCCCCGGTAAAGGCATTCCTCCACCAGGGATGATTTGCCAGACCCTGATACCCCGCAGATACAGGTGATGGCCCCCATCGGGATGCGGCAGGACACGGCCTTTAGGTTATTGGCCCGGGCGTCTCTTATCTCCAGGCATCCGGAAGCAGGGCTGCGGCACAGGGGCTCCTGCACCTTTTCCGGGCCAGGCGGTTTCTCGAACCTGCCGGTATGATAGCCCCGGCTCCCGGTCTCAACCACCTTGCCGCCCATGGCGCCTGAGCCTGGCCCAAGCTCTATGATGCGGTCTGCACACCTTTTCAGCTGCCGGTCATTTTCCACCAGGATCAGGGTGTTGCCGCCTTTTTTCAGGTCATGGAGTATCCCTGCCAGGGCCTTTACGTCCCTTGGATGAAGGCCGGAGGATGGCTCATCCAGGCAGTAGAGGATTCCGGACAGCCTTGTGGAGATGGCCCTGGAGATGCAGAGCCTTGACAGCTCTCCTCCTGAAAGGGTCCTGGACTGCCTGTCCAGGGTAAGGTAGCCGAGACCCGCCTGGTTGATGAGCCCGAGGCGCCTTTCAAGCTCTGAAAGCAGGCACCTTGATGCCTCGTCCAGGGGTTCCTTTCCGGAAAGCCTTCTGCACCAGGAGAGTGCGGCCTGGGAAGTCAGGGAATAAAATCCTGCAATGGTCTTTCCGCCAAGCCTGTACAAGAGGCTCTGGGGCCTGAATCTTGTCCCGTTGCAGGCAGGGCAGGTCAGATATGTCCTGTACCTGGAAAGGAGTATCCTGACATGGGACTTGTAGCGTTTCGTCTCAAGCCAGTCAAATATGCCCTTGATACCGTACCATGAACCCTTGCCCAGGAGGACGGCCTCCCTTTCTCCGGGAGTCAGCTCCCTCCAAGGCTTTCTTGGGTCTAGCCCGTGGGCAATGCACCATGAGACAAGTTCTTCCTTTTCGTCCCTCCAGTTTTCCAGTGGCCTTATTGCGCCTTCCCGGATGGAAAGTGAGTGGTCCGGGACTACAAGGTCCCAGTCAATGGCCGGGGCCCTGCCAAAACCCCTGCATTCCGGACAGGCCCCCTGGGGAGAGTTGAAGGAAAAAAGAAAGGCCCCTGGTTCAGAAAATACCCTGTGGCATTTCGGACAGGCAGGTTTCCTTGTGAATGTCTCGGTGTGGCCGTTTTCAAGCACCAGCTGGAGGGCACCATGACCCATGGAAAAGGCAATCTCTGCCGATTCCTTCAGCCTTTCCTCTTGAAGGGAGGAAAGCAGAAAGCGGTCAATGACAAGACTTACGGCATGGCCCAGGGACTGGTCCAGCCTGCCTGATGGGTCGTTTCCGGAAAGTTCCATTTCCTTGCCGCGGAGAATTATTCTCCGGTAGCCTTCACGCACAAGGTGTTCGATCTCCTCCAGGCTTACTGCTGCCGTAAGCCACGCCTTCCTGATTCCCTGCTTCCCGGCCCTTTCTGCCAGCTCCCGTATGTCGTGCCAGTCTGCGGCCCGGGCAGGGGCCCCGCATTTTTCGCAGTAGGGACGGGAGGAGCGGAAAAAGAGCATCCTTGCAAAGTAGGTAATTTCCGTCAGGGTGCCTACCGTGGATCGGGAGTTTCTCACAGGGTTCGCCTGGCCCACGGCAATGGCTGCCGGAAGGTTTGCTATTTCCCTGACATCCGGTTCAGGCAGGCGCTCCAGGAACTGGCGTGCGTATGGAGAAAACGTTTCGATGTACCTTCGCTGTGCCTCCGAGTAGATTGTATCAAACACCAGCGAGGACTTTCCGGCTCCCGAAGGGCCTGAAACGCAGGTTATCGTCCCATGCTCCAAAGACAGGGAGATATTTTTCAGGTTGTTTTGCCTTGCTCCTTTAATATGGAGTTTTGCCATGATATATAATAGGGGGTCAGACGGTACGTTCTTTAATAAGACTTCTGCTTTTCAAGCCGGATCATGTACTTCAAATGCCAGGGATATAAAACTGGAAGAGACTTCAGCCCTTGGATGAATTAACCGCCTGTATGGATTGGAGCTAACCATTGAATTATTTAAACAAAATCCTTTTCTCGGGCATTTTAAGTGCATGGTCCGGGTTTGACAGACACCTTTGAACAGCCTTTGTTTTTTTGATCTTGGATCTGCAGGTAAAAGGAAATCCTGGGGCACAGTAAGCAGGCCGGCAGGCGATTTGGAAAAAACCGGGAACCTCGTAGGCCCTTAAATTACCATAATCGGCGCTGGCATGCAAAGCCGGCAGCAAGTGAGCCACGGCAGGCTTTTCTTGCCGGAAGCCGTTTTTCCCGTGCAGAATTTCATGATGCCTGCTCCACCAGGTAAGAAATCCTAGCAAGGAGAGCCATGGGAACCAAGTCTCTTGAGAAACTCTTGTCTCCAAGGAGGATTGCAGTCTGCTTCCAGGACGGCACCCCGTCAGAGCTTGAAAAGAAATTCTTTTATAATGTAATCGGGTCCGGGTTCCAGGGTTCCATTTATCCCATCGATCCGGACCGTGAGGCCGTCTGCGGGATACCAGCCTGTTCCACCGTAAAGGATCTCCCACAGAAGGCCGATCTGGCGGTACTTACAGGCTCACCGGAGTCAATACCTGCCACCCTTCGAAAATGTGCAAAGGCCCGGATTCCCGCCGCGGTCATTTTTTCATCAGATTTCAGGCACCGCACCAAGAACCCTGACAAGCTCATAGGGGAGATGGAAAAGATATGCAGCCGTTATGCCATCCGGTGCATTGGCCCCAATTCCCTGGGCTTTATCAGGCCGGGGAAAGGGATAAACATCAGCCTGGCCCTGGCAAGGCCTCCCAGGGGGAAGATCGCCTTTCTTTCCCAGAGCGCCACCCTGGCCTCTGCCATCCTTGATTTTGCTCAGAGCAAGAACGTCGGTTTCAGTACCTTTGTTTCCCTGGGGAGCCAGATAGACGTGGACGTTGCCGACCTTATCGATTTTCTCGGAATAGATCCGGAGACCAGGGGAATCATTATATATGTTGAATCCATCAAGAACGGCAGGAGGTTCCTGAGCGCTGCCAGGTCCTTTGCCAGGAGCAAGCCCATCGTGGTCATAAAGGGCGGAAGGTTCGAGCAGTCGGCCAGGCTTTCCATGAGCCGGATAGGCGCCCTGGCAGGCGAAGACACCGTCTATGACGCCGTGTTCAAGAGGGCCGGCATGGTCAGGGTGGACGATGTGCTTGAACTTTTCAATACTTCCGAGGCCCTGTCCAAGCAGTCAACCCCAAAGGACAAGAAGATAATCATCGTTACAAACGCAGGAGGGCCTGCCGTCCTCGCCGTGGACACTCTCATAAAAAGGGGAGGGGAGCTTACGGAACTGTCTCCTGAGACAAGGGCAGCCCTGAGAGATGTTTTGCCGCCCCACAGCGTTGTTGGAAACCCCCTTGACGTGCTGTCTGACGCTCCGGCAGAAAGGTTTGCCAAGGCAATAGAGATATGCCTGGGGGATGAAGATGCCAACGCCGTGCTTGCAATCCTGAGCCACCAGCTCTTCTGCCAGCCAAGGGAGAGCGCCCAGATGCTTGCACAGCTTTCCGAGCTCTACCCCTTCAGGACAATCCTGGCCTGCTGGATGGGAAGCGGCGAGATGGAAGAAGGCAGGAAGATCCTGAACGAAAATGCCATTCCCACCTTTGTCACCCCTGAACAGGCCATAAAAAGTTTCATGTACATGTACGAGTACGAGGAAAACATACACCTTCTTTCAGAGACACCCTCCAACATCCTGGTGGACTTCCATCCCGACAAGGAAAGGGCGGCATCCATAATGCACAGGGTGGCATCCCAGGGCAGGCTGTTCCTGCTTGAAAGGGAGGCCAAGGAGATATTCGCCGCTTACGGCATCAAGTCGCCTCCCATAATGCTTTCCAGGAGTGCGGACGAGGCCCTGGAGATTGCCCGAAAGCTCGGCTTCCCCGTGGCCCTCAAGGTGGAATCCCCGGATGTCCCCCACAAGAACGAGGCAGGAGGGGTATTCCTGCACGTTCTGGAAAACGAGGTCCAGGACGTGTTTTTCCAGATAGAAAAGAATCTCAGGAAGTTCAACCCGGAGGCGCGCTTCAACGGGGTGACGGTCCAGCCCATGATCTACTGGCCGGGCTACGAGTTTGCCATGGCGGCCAAGAAGGACCCCACCTTTGGCTCAATCATAGTATTCGGCCTGGGAGGCCAGCTCCTGGAGGCGGAAAAGGATTATGCTGCAGGTATCCCGCCCCTTAACCAGACCCTTGCAAGGAGGCTCATAGAGGAGACCAGGATATGCAGGTACCTTCTGACCGAGGGCAAGAGAAGGCCAAGGATGGACCAGCTTGAAGAGGCCCTGGTGAGGTTTTCCATCCTGGTGGCGGACTTCCCCCAGATAAAGGAGATCGACATCAATCCCTTTTACCTCGGGAAGGAAGAGGGCACCTGCCTGGACGGCAGGATAGTATTGGAAGAAGAGGCCCTGGAAGGCTTCCAGAGCCATCAGGGCGCGGCCTGCCCGGACCACATGGTTATCTGTCCATATCCGTGCCACTATATCTACTCGTCCAAGATGAAAGACGGCACCCCTTACCTCATAAGGCCCATCAAGCCTGAAGACGAGCCCCTCATGGAGGAACTCTTTTACTCCTTTTCCCAGGAGACGGTTAGGAACCGCTTCTTCCAGTATAAAAAAGAGATCAGCCATGAAGAGTTGGCCAGATACTGCCAGGTTGATTATGATAGGGAGATAGCACTTGTTGCCGCCATCGATGAGGACGGCAGGGAAAGGCTGATAGGTGTAAGCAGGCTGACAATAATGCCCGATGGCAGGACGGCGGAACTGGCCGTGGTTGTTTCAGATGCCTGGCAGGGCCAGGGGATAGGCAAGAGGCTCATGGAAAATGCCATAAAGATAGCAAGGGAAAGGGGCATCAGGGAGATCTGGATGGATGTTCTTTCTGACAACAAGCCCATGAACGGGCTTTCAAAGAGTATGGGCTTTAAAAAGGCAAAGTCGGAAGACCCTGACATCGTGCGCTACGTGCTCAGGCTGAAGAAGTGATGTCATGAGCAGATTCGGACCGCTCAAGATAGTTTACGATGAAAGATTTCTCCTCCATGATACAGGGGAAGGAGACCACCCGGAAAGTCCGGCCAGGCTGCAAACCATCTGGGACAGCCTGAAAAAGGGGCCCCTTGCCGGAAACATAGAGGTCCTGAGCCCCCGCAAGGTGGATAGGGAGCTGCTTCTTTCTGTTCACAGCGAGGACTACATATTCAGGTTCGAGGAGGCCTGCCTTTCCGGCATGGAGATGCTCGGTCATCCTGACAACCGGATCTCCTACGAATCTTATGAAGCCGCCCTGCTTTCCGCAGGCGCTTCCCAGTCGGGCATAGATTTTCTTGAGAACATGGACAGCTCTCAAAGGGTCTTCTGTTGCGTAAGGCCACCGGGTCATCACTCCGAAGAATCCATGGCCCTTGGATTCTGCTTTCTGAACAACGTGGCCATTGCCGCCAGGTACTGGCAGAGAAACTACAGGAGAAAGAGGATATTCATCCTGGATTTTGACGCGCACCATGGAAACGGCATACAGGAGCTCTTTGATGAAGATCCCGATGTGTTTTACGCCAGCATACACGAACACCCCACCTTCAGTTTTCCGGGCACAGGCTACGAAGAGGATACCGGTACAGGCCCCGGAGAAGG
>CAYZJS010000132.1:0-14297 GCA_964478865.1 uncultured Thermodesulfatator sp. | reverse complement strand
CTATATCACCGCACAGCAGTTATCAATCAGCACCTTTGTATTTATGGGGCTTTTCAAATCCTCTTTTCAAACTCCCACCATACCATTTCATAGTAAGCGTCTTTTCCACCATTCGGACTATCCATTCTGCATCCTTGGCTACGATCCTCGCGCCAGGTGCCGGAAATGGATACTGGTCACTTTTTCACCAAATTTAAGGGAGTTAAAGGGCTGAGAAAAAATATTATCTCATTAACAACACACGCTATTGATACAACCGTCTTCAGACACAGTGAAACAGCAGGTTGCACGCCTGCTTGATGACAAAGGCTACCACCCATGCAAGTACCATTAAGTAGCTGACGCTGAAGGCAGTCCAGCCGGCAGAGCCCGTCTCCCGCCAGATGGTGGCAACAGTTACAAGGCAAGGCACATAGATGAGCACAAAGGCCATGAAGGCAAGGGCCGTGGCCTTGTCGATGCCGCTGGCCTTCAGGGCCACCTTAAGGCTTGCCGAATCCTCCTGGCCCGTCTGGTACAAAACCCCCATGGTGCTGACCACCACTTCCTTGGCCACAAATCCCGTGACCAGGCTCACTCCCAGCTTCCAGTCAAAGCCAAGGGGCGCTATGAGGGGTTCGATTGCATGGCCAATCCTGCCGATATAGCTCTTTGAAAGGCGTTCTTCCTCCCTGGCATTTTCGAGCCTTGTCAGTTCTTCTTCCAGGGCCGGGATGCGAAGGGCCGCATCCTCGCTTCCCTCAAGACCCTCAATAATTGATGCCACCTCGCTTATCTTGCCGTCATAGTCCATGGAATAGTCTATGTGCCTTGGAAAGGCTCCCAGGAACCAGATGACAATGGAAAAGGCCAACACAACGCCACCCATCTTCTGGAGATATACCTTCCCCTTTTCCCACATGTGGATGATCACGCTCCTCAGGGTGGGCAGCCTGTATGGAGGAAGCTCCAGGACAAAGGGTGCGCTCTGGCCCTTGAAAATGGTATGGCTGAACAACTGGCCCACTAAAATGGCCAGAACCACGCCCAGTATGTAAATGCCGAATATGACGTTTCCGGCAGACTCCGGGAAAAAGGCCCCTGCGATCAGAACGTAAACCGGGAGCCTTGCAGAACAGCTCATAAGAGGGTTTATCAGTATGGTAAGAAGCCTGTCACGCCTGGTTTCAAGGGTGCGTGCAGCCATGATTGCAGGCACGTTGCAGCCAAAGCCCATGAGAAGGGGAATGAAGGATTTTCCGTGAAGGCCCAGGGTGTGCATGATCCTGTCCATGATGAAGGCTGCCCTTGCCATGTAGCCGGTATCCTCGAAAAGGCTGATTCCAAGGAACAGCAGCAGGATATTCGGAAGAAAGACAATAACCCCTCCGACCCCGCCTATGATGCCCTCAACCACCATGTCCCTGAAAAGACCGTCGGGAAGCATGCTCGAAGCCAGCCTTGCCAGGATGTCCACCCCCTTTTCTATCCACTCCACCGGGTATGCGCCCAGGGTAAAGGTGGCCTGGAACAGCAGATACATGAAAAAAAGAAGTATGGGGAAGCCCAGCAGCCTGTTGGTCAGGACCTGGTCTATCTTGTCGGAAATGGTCTTTTTGGCCACGGGGGAAAGCCGCATGGTCTCCTTCAGGGCACCTGCGATAAAACCGTATCTGGCCTCGGCAATGACGGTCTCGGCGTCTTCCTGGAATATGGACAGGATGTGGTTCCGGCTCTTTTCCACCTGTGCCATGATGGATTCGGCGGCAGGGGATCTCCTGACCCTTTCCTCCACTATCTTATCCTTTTCAAGGAGTTTTACTGCAAGCCAGCGCGGGTAATAACTGTTGTTCAGTTCCGGGTCCTTCTTTAGTACCTCCCGGATCTTTAACACCTCTTCCTCTATCTCCCTGCCGTAGTTTATGTGGATATGCCTGGAGGTGGGGTCCTTGCCTTCTGCCACTTCCAAAACGGTATCAAGGACCTTGTCTATGCCTTCTCCCCTGGTGCCAACGGTCTCAACTATGGGAACACCCAGGAGCCTTGAAAGCTGCTGATAATCTATCTTCATCCCCCTGGCGCGGGCCACGTCCACCATGTTCATGGCAAATACAAGGGGGATGTTCAGCTCTATCAGCTGGACGGCCAGGTAGAGGTTCCGTTCCAGGTTGGAGGCATCCAGGATGTCCACGACCACGTCGGGGTGTTCCTCCAGTATGAAGTTCCTGGCCACCACTTCCTCCACGGAATATGCGGTGAGGGAATATATGCCCGGAAGGTCCACCACGGTGATCTGCCGGCCCTTGTGGACCAGGTGTCCCTCCTTCTTTTCAACAGTGACCCCTGACCAGTTCCCTACCTTTTGCCTTGCGCCGGTAAGCTGGTTAAAAATGGTGGTCTTGCCTGCATTGGGGTTACCTGCCAGGGCTATGGTGATGTGCTCTGCTTTGGATGTCATGATCACACCGGCCTGCCATAGGTTGAGACAGGCACCTCGTCCACCCTGAAGGAGGTGGCCTTGAATATGGCTATCTTCTTGCCGTCCTGGTCCTTGATGGTGGCGAAATAGGTCCCGGTCCTCCTTCCCTGGAACTCTTCCTGGCACAGGACAGTAACCGTGCCCCCTTCCTTGACAGGCCTGAAGTAGTTCATGGAGGCCTCTATTGCCAGGGCCATCTTTCCATAACAGTTTGCTGCAAGGGCAAAGGCCACGTCCGCCAGGGCGAAAAGGGCCGCGCCATGGCAGAGCCTGGCGGCATTTAGATGATCCGGCCCGACCTTCATGGAGACCCTTGCCATGCCCGGTGCGGTCTCTTCTATCTCCATGTTGAAAAGGGAAATGAGCCTGTCGTTCTCCTTGATATGCTGTGTTACCTTGGCAACTGTATCCATTTTGCCTCTCCCGCTATTTTCTGTTTGCTGAAAAAAATTTTTCCCCGAAGACAAACACGAGGAAAAAGACCGCTGCCACGAGGATTATGGTGGCGCCACTGGTGAGATTGTATCTGTAAGACAGCCAGAGACCGGTAAAAACGAAGAACATGTTTGCAAGGCAGGCACCGGCCATCATGGTTGCAAGACTCCTGGAAAATCTCTCTGTAAGATAGGGTGCCATGGTAAAAAGTGCCATCACCAGGATAAGCCCCACCACCCGGATGGTCATCACAACGGCCAGGGCCACCAAGGCCAGGAAGAGGAAGTGGAGCAGCCGTACCGGCACCCCTCTGACCCGGGCAAATTCCACGTCGTAGCTCATGGCCAGGAACTCCTTGTAGAAGGCACAAACGAGAAACACGGTTACGAAATCCACCAAGGCCATGATCTTGATGTCCGAGCTAGGCACTGTCAGTATGCTCCCGAACAGGAAACTCATGAGATCCACGTTGTAACCCGGACTGAGATCAATAAGTATGATGCCAATGGCCATGCCCACGGCCCAAAGCACTCCTATGAATGTATCCATCCTCTGCCTGCGTTCAGCCGTAAGGGATGCCATGATGAGGGCCATGAAGAGGGAAAAACCTATGATGCATGGAAGGGCGGGAAGACTCAGGAAAAACGCAAGCCCTACCCCGCCGTAGGCAGCATGCGCTATTCCGCCTGCCAGGAATACGGCCCTGTTAACAACCACCAGGCTGCCTATCATTCCGCAGGCAATAGCAGCCAGAAAACCTGCAACAATGGCATGCTGGATAAAGGGAAGTGAGAGGACGTCCATGGTTGTCAGTGCTTCTTGTGCCTGCCGAGCACCCTGTGGGGCAGCCCGTGGGCGATCATTTCCACCGGACAGGTTTCGGCCTTTCCCATGAGGAGCTCCGCCATGTCCGGTGTTATCCTGGGTTCATGATGAAAAAAGACCGTCTCATTCACACATATCACTGATTTCACATAACGGGAAAGGAGGCCCACGTCGTGGGTTACAAAGAGGATGGTCATCTCCTTGTTGAGCCTGCCCAGCAGATCAAAAAGCATGGTCTGCCCGTCTATGTCAATGCTTGCCATGGGCTCATCCAGGAACAGCACCTCCGGGTCGGAAACAAGTGCCCTGGCCAGGAGGGTTCGCTGAACCTGCCCGCCTGAAAGGTCTCCGATCCTTTTGTTTCCGAGCCCTTCCATGCCCACCAGTTCAAGGGCCCTGCGGGCTGCCTCCCTGTCTTTCCTGGAAAACCTGCACCCCATGCGGGTGTGACCTATCCTTCCGAGAAGCGTTACGTCCATCACGGTGATGGGGAAACCCTTTTCACCCGTGCTGTACTGGGGCATGTATCCCACGCGGCGGCGTGTTTTTTCAGGATCATCTCCAAGAAGCCTGACCGTGCCGGTATCCGGCTTCAAAAGGCCCAGCATCAGCTTCACGAGGGTGGTCTTTCCTCCTCCATTCGGACCGATTATTGCTACAAAGTCGCCGTGTTCAACCCTGACGTTCACGTCTCTCAGCACAGGGGCCCTGTTGAAGGAGAAGGAACAGTTCACCATCTCTATGTCCGGCCTTTCCTGTGTGGCGGATGTCTCAACCGACTGTTCCACTGGCCCGGATTCCTTCACCTGGTTTCTTCCACGATCTTCCTGGCAACTGAAAGGAGGTTACTGTCCCAATCGTATGCCAGGGGATCTGCCGGGACCAGTTTGGCCCCAATGGAGTCAGCCACTGCCTTGGCGCTCCTGCTGGAATACTGCGGCTGGAAAAAGATTGACCTTATTCCCCTTTTTTTTGCCAGGCGGGCAAGCCTTGCCAGGTAGGCAGGCTTTGGCTCCTTGCCCTCCTGTTCAATGGCGATCTGCTTGAGTCCATACGCCCGGGCAAAATAACCCCAGCACGGGTGATAGACCATGAACGTGTTTGCGCTTGCCCCGGCCTTCTGAAACATGTTGAAAATTTCAAGGTCCAGGTTTGCCAGGGCCTGGACAAAGGACAGGTATCGTTTCTGGAAATATCCGGCACCTTCCGGCATCTTCCTTATGAGGGCTGTCACCATATTCCTGGCCTGGATCATGACCAGTGGTGGAGAAAGCCATACATGAGGGTCCATGATCTGGCCATCAGGGCAGTGCCGGGCCTTACCCTGACCACTTTCGCCGCCGACAGGAAAGAGCCTGATTCCCTCCTGGGTCTGAACTATCTCCACCCCGGGATTTATTTCCCTGAACCTGCCAAGCCAGTTTTTCTCAAAGGGCACGCCGATGGCGAAATAGATTTCAGCCCTTGTCAAAGCCACCATCTGCCTGGGCCTTGGCTCGTAAGTTGCCGGGTTTGCCCCAGGCTCCACCATTACAGATACATGCACCCTGTCACCGCCTATCTTTTCAGCGAAAAACTTCTGCGGAAGGATGCTCACCATGATTTCAAGCTTCTTGGCGGCAAGAGCCGGCCTGGGAAAAAGGAAGAGGACCAGGAGCCCGGGCAGAAGAATAAATGCTCCAAGGCGGCCTCCAAGCCTGTTAATGGGCGTGTTTTTCATGATCACATGGTCTCCCGGCCAAAACTCCCCTTACTGGTATAAGTTGTCCAGAAAAAAGGACAAAAATCAAGGTCATCTGGATCTTTTTTCAGTGACCCTCAAGGCCCCCAAAAAGGCTAATTGTTATTGCAACAAAATTGCAAGAAAGTCAAGAAGATTAAACCTTCGCGTTTCAGACAGGCAGACCAGGGCAGGCCTTCCCCTTTACCAGTCATAGATAATCTCCCACTCGGCGGAGAAGGGAGGGTCACCCGGCTTGTAGATCCGGTACGTAGTCCGGCCCTTTCCCGGTTCGGTCCCTTCTTCCTCGCGCCAGAGCCTGAGCTCTATGGCCGGGACAGGTTTTGCAGCCTTGCCAGCCCCGTTCATGTCTTCCAGCCATATCTCCCTTTCTTCAATGACCTTCCACAAGGAGCCGTCCTTCCTGCACCTTATACGTTCACCAACCCTTGGCAGTTCCAGCTTCTGCCTCAGTTCCTTGAACTTGTAGGGGGACTTGGCACCGTAATCAAGAACCCTTTCACCCAGGAACATGATGCCAACGGCCCCCAAGGGCGCGGTGAGCAGTATGGACAAAACAGCCACTGCCAGAATGACATCCCCGGCAGCCACACCGTAAGCCAGGGGTACGGCCCCTATGGCTGCCTGGACTGTGGCCTTTGGCAGGTATGCGACAATAGTAAAGAACCTCTCCTTCTGGTTAAGGGGTGTGCCAATAAGGCAGAGATAGGTACCGATGCTCCTGAATACCAGGCCTATCAGGATTACCAGGCTCCCTGCCAAACCTGCATCGGCAGCCACGTGGATGTTGACCTGGGCCCCAACCAGCACGAAAAGCAAAAGTTCTGCAAACACCCAGAGTTTCTTGAGCTTCTGGGACATGATGTGTGCAATCGGCTCCGACTTTTCAAGGATGATGAATCCGATTGCCATTACACCCAGCAGGCTTGCTACGGGTACGTGGCCCTCGCACTTTTTCTCGATCCAGGTAAGGACAATGGAGACGCCCAGGACTATCAGCGTCCTTTTGGGGGGCCGCCAGTCATATTTTTCAAAAAGTTTGTAGAGGATGTAACCGGGTATCAGCCCCACCAGGATTCCAAGTGTTATGGAGACGGGGATCTCGGCAAGCTTTGCCCAGATGTTTACATCTCCGCCTCCATACATGCCGAGAAAGATGGTGAAAAGAACAATAACAAAGACGTCATCCACGGAAGAAGCTGCTAGTATCAGGGTGGGAATCCCCTTCTTGGCCCCCCTGCCCCGGTCCATGAAATCAATCATCAGGGGTACCACCACGGCGGGAGAAACAGCCCCAAGGATGGCTCCCAGGATGGCCGCCTCAACATAGCTTATGCCGAGAAGCCTTGGCGCAAACCAGGTGACTGCGGCTATCTCGAAAACCGCCGGCACCGCACTTAAAAGGAGCGCCGTGCGTCCGACCCTGTTTAGGGTGTCTCTTCTAAGCTCGAAACCAGCTCTGAGGAGGATTACTATCAGGGCTATCTTTCTGAAATCACCAGATACCTTCATCATATCCGGTGACATGAGATTCAACACGTAGGGCCCTGCCAGTATCCCTATAATCAGCATGCCGATAAGGCCTGGCAGCTTTATCCTTTTGACAAGATAATCCGCTCCAAGCCCCAAAAGTATGATCAAAGCAATGCTAAGA
Source organism: uncultured Thermodesulfatator sp. (assembly GCA_964478865.1). Lineage (GTDB taxonomy): Bacteria > Desulfobacterota > Dissulfuribacteria > Dissulfuribacterales > QOAL01 > QOAL01. The sequence goes on along the minus strand of CAYZJS010000132.1, from coordinate 7,184 downwards.
TCCATGTAACCCCTCCCAAAACAAAAAGGCCCTGCCGCAAACATGGGGGCAGAGCATGATGAAAAGAACTTCTGTCAGCAGTAGACCGGAAAAAGGTCGTAACCCCTTACAGGGTTCTTTCGGGTATTATCGCACAACTGCCTGAAATGTATCTGCTTACAGGGTGATACAGGTACAAGGTGGAGGGTACGCAGGCGTACTCCCCGTACTTCAAGTGCCCGACAACGCAACAGATGCAGTGCCCCATGAGCAGATACAAAAGGTCTGCCAAAAATAAAAGTCCCCTCAACTGATTCAACAGCGGTTCAGGCAGGCTTCATTGCCGTTTGAAAAGTTCAGCGAATATGACACGGTTGGGCGTGAGGTGTCAAGAAACTTGCATGGTAGTCAAAGGCTGTTCCACGCCTCCCGTCCCACGGAAAAAGCGGATTGGGGAAAACCGTAACTCCCGGCGTAGATTCAATGCAGAGACAAAATTTTCAAAAAATTTCTCAACAGTAATGGACCTTGGAATTTTTAAAGCTTTTGATAGCACCAGGCTTTTTGGGGCCTTCCACGGCTATTTCCATTATCCGGGAGCCTTGCATGCATGATATCGTCTCAGGTGAAGTTTGGAAAAAGGATGCCATCTCTTCCAGGGCGGCGGGAGAGACGCTTTTCCTGCGCGCTTTCCTTCCGAACACCCAGTAGTTGTAATAACCCCAACTGATAAATGCGACGATGGCGCCCAATGTGGCAATACCCCACTTTGCCAGGATGTCCACGAGCTCCTTGTATCCGGCATCGACTATAACTGTCTTGAAAATGGTCTTTCCCACCAGGAGCCAAACGATGAGGTTGATGACGGGAAGGAGCAGGTATATCCAGAATGCCCAGAATGTAAGGGTGAATGACCATTCTGCAATATCACGAAAGAAGTTTTTCAGGTTCGGATTATCCACGATCTTTATGTCGTCATGGGCATAAAGATACTGGTCCTTTCCTCTAGTTTCATTAAGCATGCCAGTCAGATTCTTTCCTTAAGGCCCCTGTCCGGGCTTTTCCATACAGCCCTTTGGCCCGCGGGCTTGAACAGGGCCTTTGGAGTGGCGTATACAACGGTTATGGCACTGATGAACCAGTAACAAAATGGATACCAGATTACCCAGAAATAATATTTCAGGATGGATGGTTCATAATGCCTCTCAATAGTCAGGCTGACGAAGAACTGTATGAGGCAAAGCAGTGCCAGTATGGAACCTGCCCAGTCAGGTGGAACCGGGGGAGGAACGGTCCCGAGAAATGACATGCAACCCAGCCTTTGCAGGCCCCAAACACAAATTATGCTGAAAAGGCTGTAGGCCCAGAAAACACTCAATACATACTCGATATAAATTGGCCAAATCCTTCGCTGCCGCCAATCAAACCAGATATCGCGATTCTTTTTAAGTACCTCCACTCCCCCCTGTGCCCACCGGACCCTTTGTCGCCAGAGCCCCCTGATGGTTTCGGGAACAAGTACCCAGCATATGGCTTTGGGTTCGTATCTTACGTCCCAGAACCTCTTTTCCAGCTTCCAAGTAATATCTATATCCTCCGTGACCATGTCAGGATCCCAGAATTCGGCTGATAAAAGGGCCCTTTTTCTGAAGGCTGCCACTACCCCCGATACGGTAAGCACCTTTCCCAGAAGCCTTTGGGTGCGTTTTATGAGCCCGATGATGGTGGCGTATTCCCCCGTCTGGATCTTGCCGAGAAGCGTTGTGCGGTTAAGCACCCTGGGATTTCCTGTTACGGCACCAACTCTGGGAAACTTTACAAAATGCCATGCGAACCAGCGAAGGGCCGTGCGGGAAAGCAGGGCATCGGCATCCAGGCACATGAGATATTCGGCCGTGGAGGCCGCAGCTCCCATGTTGAGTGCCACCGCCTTTCCCTGGTTGGAGGCAAGCTTTATGATTCGAAGCTTTTCATATTTTTCTACAAGTGAACGGAGAATCTCGTAGGTCGCATCCGTGCTGCCGTCGTCTATGGCAATGATTTCATAGTCCGGATAGTCCTGGGTGTGAAGATAGCTTATGGTCCTTTCAATAACATCTTCCTCGTTGTGGCAAGGTACGAGTATGGAAAATTTTGGATAGTAGTCCAGCTCCGGAGGCACCTTCTTTCCTCTTTCGCGCCGCAAAAAGAATATCACTCCTGCCACCATCCATATAATGGCCGTGAACATGGGATAGAGGTAGACAAATTTGTTCAGGATATCGAACAGGTTTGAAAAGGTCATTCAATCACCCCTTTTGGCACAAAGGGAAAATCCCTTACAGACATCTCCAGCCTGATTTGACGAAGACGGGGCAGGTTTTCGAAGACGTTGTCAGGATAATAGGCAATATTCCTGGCCCCTAGGGCCTCGAGAAGCCTTATTTCCCGCACCAGCTTACCTGTAGACACCCATTTTCCATATTTCCAGTCATAGGTTTGGAGCTTGAATACGGTCTTCTGAAGCTTCTCATCCCATCCGGATGCCGTGGCGTAAAGTTCCTCCAGCCATGAAATGGCATCCCTCCGGTGCCCCTCCATCTGGGGATATGCCATGATTACGGTGAAATCATAATTTTTGAGATACCCTTCAGGTGACTGTGCAAACCACTTTTCCGATTCAGGGTTCATCACGGCCTCTGAAAAGATGTTTCGTGCAAACCTGCACTCAGGCCGGTAAATCCGCACCCTCTCCTGGAGGCCTGAGAGAAGCTCTTCGAGCCTCAGTGTCTTCATCCCGATCCACCTTGGATCGTCAGCATCCGGGGCCACAAGGGACGAAGGACTTCGTGCAGCGCAACCTGAAGAGACCTGGCCGTCTGAAAAATAATAGTGTTCCAAGGCACAGGGATGGCAATCTTCCATGTCGTCGAGCACGGCGTCATCCTGGAACAGTATCCCCGATATCTTGGCATACCTTGACAGATCTGCATAAAGCCTTGCAAGGACATCCCTTGTTCCGGGTGCAAATGGAGAAAGCCTTTCTTCAATATGACCATCTCTGCAGTTTCTGATGCCCAGGCTCTGCCGGATCTTCGGGTCCGGAAGCTTGATGTTCAACGTGGGCATCCATGCAAAGACATCTATATTCCTGATGGATATCTGATGGCATGCCCAGGGGAAAATATTGGCCCTGACCGGCAGAACCGAGTTGGGAAAATACGTGCTTTCCACCTTTCCATTTCCATCTGGATCTGCAAAGGCCTGAAGAAACACGGTATTTACCTTCATTGCCACAAGGCGGTCTATAAGAAGTCCCAGATTCTTCTCCGTCTGCTTTGGAGACGGGTCATAGATGAGGTCGAGGTCCACCTGAACGGCCCGGATCGGCTGTTTCTGGTTTTTGTGTTCTATGAATTTTATGAACTGCTCCATGGTACCGTATTCAATGAAAAAACGCCTGGCTGCCCAAAGGTCTTCCAGGGAATTAAGCCCCTCCTCAGTGGTAAATGTGACTGGCATCCCGTATTTCCTGGCCATTTCCACACCAAGCTTGTTGTAATGGCCATAGGGCCACACGAGGATCCTTGGCGCCTTTCCGGTCTTTTCATAGAGAAGCCTTTTTTGAAACTGCATGTCACCCACGAGCCGCATCCTGAACTCTTCCTCGGTCTCGTATCTTTCTTCCCGGGGGAAATACTCGAATACTGCCGCCGCGGGCCCCACGTTTCCCTGGGGCGTATAGCGAATGCCCCGATGGAGACCGTATGAATGCGAGGCTATTTCTACCAGTGGATTGCTGGCGATCTCGGCCAGTTGTTCCCATGACATGAGGGGTGCAACTAGCTTGGCAGGCGGTGCGTCTATCCAGGCCCCCACCACAGCCACTACGGAAGGAATGCCGAGACGTGTAAGAAAAGGGACTACAAAGGTATAATAGCTCCTGTAAGCATCATCGAAACTCAGAAGGACCGGCTTTGGAGGAAGCATCTTGGCCCCTTTCTGGGCAAGAAGGAGGTCATCGGCACTGATAAAATGATATCCGTGGGTCCTCAGGTATTCTATCTGTTGCACGAAAAGCTTTTGCGGAATGGTTATCGGGTCATTGGGAGGTCCCTCCGATATGTGATGGTAACACAAAATGAGTATGCCCTTGGTGTGCGAATAATCCACTGCTTCGGAAGCCCCTGCCCTTTGCCCAAACAGAAACACCAGGACCAGACAAATTGCCATGAAAGTGCCCCTTGCGGCATCTGGATACGAATGATTTCCTCTCAATTTTTTAAAATCTCCATGCAAAATGCACTGAAAAATCCAGTGCAGTCGTTACGTCTCCATCGTAAATTCTCCGATGAACCCCGGCTCCCAGCAAAAAATTGGTGCGAAGCGACATCTGTCTGTCCAGCTCGTACCTGAAGCCGCCTGTGAAATCCGTTCCATAGTTTCTCTGGTAATAAGACCCGCCTGTAACAAAGAGCCTGTGGACCGTGCTGTTCTCAAAGGCCCTCCACTGCGTATACTGCAAAAGATGGGTAAGGCTCAGACTCCAGTCGGCCCTTGGATTCCAGTAGTCCACCCTGTAAGGGTCCTTGCTGTTGAACGACATGTAATTATCAAGATATATCATGGATAGCCAGTCCCCTGTCCTGAAAAGCCCCTGCTTCAAGCTGACAGATGAGCTCAGCCTCTGGTTGTTGTCGGAAAAATCCATGAAGTCCATGTTGACCTTGATGGAACGCCACTCACTGAACCTGTACAAAAGGGTGACAGAGGCCTGGTTGCTGTCGATTCCGGCAGCTCTCGCCCTTATGGGCGTTTGCGTACTGTAGGTATTGTAGTAGGCAGACAGGGTCCAGAAATCGTCCGGAGTCCACCTTATGGTGGTCCCAATTCCCAGGTTCGATTCTCCACTTATGCCTGCAGATACTTCCTGTTCCCAATACCATGAGGCATTGAACCGGTGCCGGAAACCCGCCCCCAGGCGCTCGAAAGAGCCTGAGCGCTTGTTGAAGGAAGAATACTGCCACAGGAAATACTGATATAGGCGCCATGTCGACCAGGGTTTTTCATTGATCTCGGATCGGAGATTGAAGCTTGTGGAATCGGCATCCTCGTTGCCGTTTGAAAAATCCAGGACAAATTGCCTCATATCCTCTGCTGCAAACAGCCTTTTCTGGTTGATAGCGTGCTTGTTGAAAGGGTATTTTTCGCTGATCCTTGAGTTCAGCAGGCGGGCTTCTTCTTCTCTCCCCAGGTCATTTAGCGCATAGGCCCTGCTGATCCGGGCTTCCTTGTCCCTGGAATCCTTGTTGGCGGCTATGGTAAGTTCCTGGAGGGCCCTTCTGGTCCAGCCCCGCCACATGTAGACATCCCCCAAGCCCGCGGAGATACCTGAATGGGCAGGGGCCTTGGCCTTAAGATCCGAAAAATACTCCTCTGCCTCCTTGAGAGGCCTTGTCTCGGATTTCAGATAGCCCAGGGCTATGGCCGCTGCCACCTTGCTCCAGTTCGGATAAAACTTTTTGCCTATCATTCTTCCATCAGGGGCCTTCTGAAACAGTTCCAGTGCCAGTCTTTCAGCCTCATCCCACTGGCGCAGGGCAACAAGGCTGTAGAACCGGCCAAGGGCTGCATTGAAATCGCCGGGCCTGGCCTTTAGAATTTCTTCGTAGAGCACAAGAGACTTTTCAGGCATATCATAGTAAAGATAGGCATCTGCACAGGGGGATTTCGCCCATACTGGCAACCTGTCTTTCTCTCTTTCCAATAGATCGGTGCATATCTCCATGACTTCCGGGTACCGGTTCGCCTGTCTCAGGTTCAACAGGTGATCAAGCCTGGCCCTTTCGTTGGAGGGGTTGTCTTCCAGGATCTGCAGGTAAATGCTTTCAGCCTCCTTTGAAAGCCCCCACCTCTGGAAAAGGGCCGCCTCGTCAAGCTCGATCTCTGTCATTTTCGGTTGTGCCAGGCCCAGGCCTTCGGCAATCTTTTTGGCAAAAGAGGGTGTACCCATATCTGAAAAGGCCCTTACGCGGAGATAGGCCGCCGTCTCGTTTCCGGGATCCATCCTGAGAAGCTTGTCATAAACTTGGATTGCATCCAGAAACTGTCCCTGTTTTTCATGAAAATACGCAAGGGCATAAAGGGCCTCAGGATCATCCGGATACCTTTCTTTTAACATGTCAGCAAAGTAACCGGCCTCTTTAAAACTTTTCTTGGTTGAAAGACAGTAAACCAGGCCCAGGATGCCTGCCTTGTTATGGGGCTCCCTTCTCAAAAGAACCCGGTATACCTTTATGGCCCTTTCGATGCGGTCTTCTTTGAAAAGCACCCACCCCAGTTCAGAAAGGCAGTAAACCGGCCAGCCAGACCAGACATTGTCACTGGTCTCCTCAACAAGCCTTAAGGCCCTCTCGTACTGATTCGACAGGGCATAAAGCAGAAAGCGGTGAAAAATCGGGGCATTTTTCTTAACAAGCCCCCTGTCAAGTTCCTGAATCTGTTGTTCATCAAGCATGGAAACAAAACTCTTCCATTCCTGGAAATAGCAGGGACAGTCCCCCTCGGATGCCCCCTGCCAGGTAACAAAGGCATCCAGGGGACGCTTTTCATGAAGGAACAGTTTGAACAGCAAGAAATCGAGATCAAGCCCCTTGGTACCAGCACCTCGCCTTTCATCTGCAAAATCCCTCAGAAGCTCATGGACCCTTTCAAAATCTCCTGATGCCATCAATGAGTTATAAAGCCCCTTGAAGGCCTCCGTATCCGCAGGGTCATTTGCAAGAACCCTGGAATAGAGACTTGCAGCGAGCCTGAACCGGCCTGTCGAAAAAGCGGAAAGGGCCACATTTCTAAGAAGGTAGGCCCTGCGTGAAAGTCTTCCCCGTTTTTTCAAGTAGAGAGAAAGCGCCTTTTCATGTTGCCCCAGCCAGGAAAGAAGCACTATATAATCCTCGGTATAGATGGAATTTGACGGCTCAAGAAGGCATGCCCTTTTTATCAGTTTCAGGGCCTGCTGATTGTGCCCTGACTTGATAAGTTTTATTCCGGCTGCATGAAAGAGTGCGGCTTTCTTCCCGCAAAGCTCTTCTATCCCTTCCGGGGAAAGGTGAACGCCTGTTGAAGCGATACCTTCGGGCGTACAGGTGGTGTTTCCTGAAACGGCATGGACACCCTGAACAGACATGAATACCAGTACAGTTGATATCAGAAAAATAAAAATAGGC
>CAYZJS010000131.1:0-4018 GCA_964478865.1 uncultured Thermodesulfatator sp. | reverse complement strand
AGAAGGCTGGAGCACCTGTCCCAGCCCGAGGCAAGGAGCATGGCGGCAGCGAGATTTTCCCTCAAGGGGGCCCTTACGGAGTATGTTTTTCGTCCCCTCTTGTGAAGGTGTCGGCCTGAGCTGTCCACGCTGATCTGGCACAGGTCCTTGAACATGCGAACGAAAATCAGGGGCCTGTCCCTGCCTGTCTTTTCACCCACCAGCGTGATCTTGGTGCCAAGTCTTCGGGAGATCCCCTGTACAAGCCTCTGGGCCAGTGCACCCGAGTGGTATATCCTTGACTTGTGGGCAGACGCCCTGACCCTTATCTCTGATTGCCCGTTCAGGTAAAGTTCCCAGGGATACCTGGAAAACTTTTCCTGTGCCTCTTTAAGGGAAAAAAGCCTGAATTTTCCGATTCTTAAAAGAATCCTGCTGGCAGTCCTGGACCAGAGATTCACCGAATAAAGTGTACGAAGGTCGCCGGGGAATTCCACGCCCCCGGTGATCTTCCTGCCGGAAACTCCAAGGGATTCGAGTTCCCTTGAAAGGATGTCTTCCAGTCCGGGAGGACAGACCGCAAATATGGGAAATCGGCTTTCAGTGCCGGAAGTCTTCATGTGAAGGACAAAATATCCGGGCCGCTTGAAGGTGTTTCCGTCCTGGATGCGTACCTGAAATAGGATTCCATGAACCTGCCTGAAATTACCTCTGCACAGGAAAACTGGAGCTGTCCACGCTGCAGGAATTTTCCGGAAAGGGCAAAATAAAGCATGCGCGAAATATCAAAGATGAGATCGTAGATCCCATCCAGCTCCTTTTTTTCCATGCTGCTTCCATAGGTCCTGCATCTTACCGGGCGGAAGTCGAACAGCAGGCACCTGCCTTTGCTGAGCAGCGGGCATGTAAGATCTTGGTTCGAAAACAGTTTTGACATGTCCGCGAGGAAATCTTCGGAGGCAGGGGAAACCCGGGCCTTGAGTTTCCTTTCTTCCCTTAATATGACATTTGCCCTTTCTATCAGTTTTTTCCTGGCCTTTAGCCTCAAGTGGCGGTTGACCAGGGAATGGAGGTAGAGGGCTTCCAGGAAAAAGAGCTCAAAGTATTGCCGGCAGCACTCTGTTTCTTCCCATCCGCACCTTGGCCCGGTTTCACCCGAAATTTTCCGGTCCACCGCCTGAAGTATCTTTTCATACTTTGAAAAATAAACCGAAAGGTCCACTCCCTCCCTGCTTTCCAGGCTTGGTTCCCGGATTTTAAGGGGCTTTTCATGTTTTTCATATTTTTTGAGAAGCCGCCACTGGCTCCATGAGCTTGGGTTGGACCTGGTATCCTTCATCTTGCGGCTTGCTTCCTTGTATCCCAGTCCTTTCCTGATCAGGAAGGCGGTAACGAAGGTGCCTGTTCGCCCGATTCCGTGTTTGCAGTGGACCAGTACCTTTTTCCCCAGGAAGATGGCCTCGTCCAGCCATTCCAGTGCCCTTTCCATTGCCTCAAGGTCAGGGGCATGTTCATCGGGAATAGGCAGATAGTACACGTCGAAGCCTGCCTTTTCCTCGATTTCATGGAGGTCGCAGTATTCTCCGCATAGGTTGACAATGGCAGTGATGCCGGCCTTTTTTATGACCTCCAGGTCCTCGTAAGACATTGGAGCATAGCCAACGGCCAGGTTTGGAGTAATCCACGTCAGTTCGTATTTACTCGCCATCGGATGATTTCCCATTCTGGTTGCCGGAAAAGTCGGATCGTCCCTTAAGAAAGTCCTGTACAAGCATGGAAATATCTGAATCACCTGAAAGGTACATATCCATGAGCCGGGTTGCGCCTACAAGCCGGCCTATGTCCACCAGCACCGCCAGGATGTCCTCCTGTGAGGCCGGCTGCATCCTGGCATCCACGAGTTCTCCGGTACATTCCGTCTTGAAGCCCAGATGCCGCAATACGCCCGAGATGAAAGAAACCCTCAGTAGTTTGCCCTCCGGCCTTCCGCCTCCCCCGGAAAACCGGAAGGTAATGTAATTGCTGTGGGGGTCTTCCGTGGTAAGTGCATCGATTTGTACGAAGTGATACCCGAAGCGGATACTAAGATTCATGTAATCGTGGGCCAAAACTGCATAGCTGGAAAGGGATGCGGCATTTTTGTCTGCAATTCCGCCAGCAAGGACGATTGCATCAAATTCGTTCCAGGCGAAGTGTTCGGCCCCTGACCATTTTACAGAAGGATCTTCCAGGCCCTTCCAGAATGCTCTCATGGGTTCGGAGACCACGGAATCTATGGAGATCTCGTCACCGGGAATGTCTTGCCTCAGGCCTCCTCCGACGTCCAGGACGTAAAAGGTCATGGGGAGGGATCCAGCCAGTTTCTTGGCGCCCCGCTTGGAATGAGAACCCTTGGTCCCCAGGAAAAACATCTCCCGCATGGCGCATTCATGGACAAATCGTATGATATCGTGGATGGAGCGGCAGCCTTCCGGCCTGAAATGTTTGCTTTCCACGTCCAGAAGAGAAAGCTTTGACACCATCTTGATGAGATGCTTGAGTTTGTTGAACAGTGGGTTGGCGGTAAATGCTTGTTCTGCCTGCCCTGGATTATTCCTTTCGCATCCTTCCGCCATGCCCTTGTAGATGCGGGAATTGTTGGCATCCACGGTTATTTCCATTCCGTTTTCCAGTTTATCCATGGCCCCTGGAACATTGCAAAGGTATGGAATGGCCAGCTCCCTTGCAACCGAGGCGCAATGGCTTGCTGCACTGCCTTTTTCGGTAATTAATGCGGAAACCCTTTCGAATATTTCAACAAAATTCGGCGTGGCCTGTATTGCAACGATCACGGCACCGGAGGGGACGGACGAAAGGTCTTCATGTCTCAAAATTCGATGAACGCGTCCTGAACCACATCCGGGAGATGCCGGGGTCCCACCTTCAAGAACGGTTTCCAGGTTCTTAAAATCAAGGTCCAGGGAAGCGTCCTCGTCAGTTTCAGAGGTAGTGAGTGGCCTGGCCTGAAGGATCTTGAGTTCTCCAGAGGAGGTGAGACACCATTCCATGTCGGCTGGGTGGTTGAAATAATCTTCAAGTCTCAGGAGCCATTCTCCCAGGATGTGCAGATGTTTCTCTGAAAGGAGGGGTTTCTGTCTGGATGTATGTCCCCTGCCTCTACTAATATCTCCGCCCAAGGCACCTGATTTTCTGTCAAGATAGAAAATTTCAGGTATCACGGAGCCGTCCACTACCTGTTCTCCCAACCCTCTTGCCGCATAGACAGTCATTAGGTCTTCGTACCGCCTGTCAGGATCTTTTGAATAACCTACTCCTGCCGCTTCCGTTTGCATCATTTCCTGGACTATGACAGCCATGGGTGTTTCCAGGTCGCAATAGCCTTTTTTGATCCTGTAATAAAGAGGGCTCGGGTTGTATTTACTCTTGATTACCTTGCGATATGCAGACAATAAATCATCAGGACCTACCTGTAGAAGCGTGAGGTACTGTCCAGCAAAGGAGCTTTCCCTGTCTTCTGCCACCGCACTGCTTCTGACAGAAAATGTAAGATCTTTTCGTCCTTTAAATACCTTTTCAATGGCCTTCTGGATGGGGTCTCCAATCTCGGAAGGAATATGGGACTTTTTGAGCAGTTCCAGAATCTTGGATGAGCTCCATTCCAGGGATTCCGGTTGTTGTATATCCACCTGTGAAAGCAAGGTTTCTATCTCTTCGATAACTCCATGAAATTCCAGGAAAAAATAGAAGGAGTGTGTCGTGATTATGAAAAAGTCAGGCACCGGGAGGCCTAGCCTTTCTTTAAGAATATTTAGATTGAACCCCTTGCCCCCCAAGAGGTTTTCGTCTCCCTTGGCCTCCCCGCCGTGAAATACATAGGGCGGAGCGGTATTGAAATTCATGGGGGCCAACAGCAGCTTGCAGTAAAAGTCAATCTTTTTGAAATAGTCTTTGAGGTTACCGTATTTGCCTGGAGAAAGTTCCAGAAGCCCTGAAACCATTTCAGATACGGCATTTGATAGATCCTGGTAGATAAGGTCGA
>CAYZJS010000130.1:0-4340 GCA_964478865.1 uncultured Thermodesulfatator sp. | reverse complement strand
GGAATCCGTTTCCCTTTTTAAGGAAATCTTTAGATGAAAAAGACAACGGTTCTGGGAATATTCCGGGAAAGGTCCCACTCTCCCCAAAGGGAGTCGGATGATGAAGCCATACTCAGGCAGACCGCCGAAGAACTTGGCAGCTTATCCGCACTGGACATTCATCTCATGTGGCCTGAAGAATTTCTTGGGAGCAGCCTGGATGTCTTGCCTTCACTGGTTTTCTACATGTGCGAAGAAGTTCCATGTCTTGACAGGCTCAGGACAATGGGCCGTGAAACGGGCTGTGTGCTTGTAAACACGGTGGAATCGGTAGAGAATACCTTCAGGGAAAACATGATTTCCGTCCTGGGCAAACAGGCCTTTTTCCCTGAAAGCAGGATGATTTCTGCCGATGATGCGGTATCCCGGAGTTTCAGCCGAGGATGCTGGTTGAAAAGGGGAGACTTCCACGCCATAACACAGGAAGACGTGGTATTTGCCAAGGAAAGCGAGGTAACGGGCGCGCTGGCAAGATTTTCACAAAGAGGCATAAAAAGGGTCATGGTGCAGGAACACGTCCCGGGTGACATCATAAAGTTTTACTGCATCAGGGACTGTAACGCAGCCCACACCTGGTGGTTCAAATGGTTCTACCACAAGGATCAAGACCTTAAAGGATACGGTTTTTCCGGGCCCCTCCTCATGAAAAACTGTCTTGAGGCAGGAGACAGCATGGGGCTTGACATCTACGGAGGTGATGCAATTGTCACCCCTGAAGGCAATGTATTCATAATCGATGTGAATGCCTGGCCCAGTTTCGCCCTGTTCCGCAAAGAGGCGGCAGGCTTTATCGCACAGCTCCTGGCGGCAAAGCTGGTAGACCATGCAGGGATACGGTTTCGGCCAGACGCTGGGCAGCAAACCATATTGAACCTTTCAGTATGACGAGAGGAGAATCCGGTCAAGATGGGAAAATCAGCCGAAGAATTCAAGGTCCCCGGGCCCAGGTCCAGTGCAGTTTTTCAGGAGGAAAGCCGTTTCATGGCACCCGGGCTCCAGTCCATAGCACTGTTTTCCAGGCTCGTGGTAAAGGAAGCCAGAGGCGTTCGGGTTACGGATATTGACGGCAACAGTTATATCGACTTTACGGCAGGTATAGGGGTTGGAAGCGTCGGCCATGCCCATCCCCATTATGTAAAGGTCCTTTCAGACCAAATTGCAAGGGCAAATTTCGGAAGTTTCTGCTCGGAAAACCGCCTGGAATTCCTGAGGCTCCTTACCTCCATGACCCCCGAGGGAATCAATGCGGTCCAGATGTATTCCGGTGGCGCCGAAGCAGTGGAGGCGGCCCTCAGGCTTGCAAAGTCCGTAACCCACAAGTACGAATTTGCAGGTTTCTGGGGTGGATTTCACGGCAAGACCGGGGGCGTCATGGGTCTTCTTGGCGATACCAGCTTCAAGGCCGGCCTTGGGCCTCTCATGCCCGGCATCTATCTTCCAGGCCCCTATGCCTACTGCTACAGGTGCAAACTGGGCCTGAAGCACCCGGAGTGCGGTTTCGCATGCCTGGAGTGGTTCAGGGAGGGGCTAAAGAGGCAGACCACCCACAACATAGCCGCCATTCTCGTGGAGACGATACAGGGAACAGCCGGCAACGTGGTCCCTCCGGAAGGTTTCATCAGGGCTGTTCAGGAGGTTGCCAGGGAATTTGACGCCCTGCTCATAGCAGACGAGATGATCACCGGATTTGGCCGGACCGGCCGTACATGGGGGGTGGACAGGGACGGAATCGTTCCGGACGTCATGACGCTTGGCAAGGGAATAGGTGGTGGCTTTCCAATGAGCGCCATTGCAAGCTCCATGGAGGCGGCCAGTGCAAAGCCCTTCGGGAACCCAAGCGGCAGTTCATCCAGTTACGGGGGCAACCCCATGGCTGCAGCTGCAGGAAGGGCCGTGCTGGAAATCATCCGGGATGAGAACCTGGTGGAAAATTCCCGTAAGGTCGGGGCCTTTCTAAAATCCAAACTCCTGGAACTCAAGGAACACTGCGGAATCATAGGAGACGTCCGTGGAGAAGGCCTGATGATAGGAGTCGAACTTGTAGCCGACAGAAAGACCAGGGAGCCCCTGGGCAGGAAATTCACGCGCAGGCTCTTTCACGAGTGCCTGGACAGGGGGCTGATTTCCATGTGCTATGGCTACAACATCAGGATAAATCCCCCGCTGGTAATCACCGAAGACGAGGCACTTGAAGGCTTTGAGGCCCTTCGAGACGGGCTGAAAGCCATAGAAAGCAGCCTCTGATGCACGAGGAGTGGAACACATGCCTGTAAAGGGAGCGATAATAGGTTTCGGGCACATTGCCGCAAACGGGCATGTGCCAGCCTATCTTGCAAATCCTGACATCAGGATCCAGGCCGTCTGCGACAGTCACCCGGAAAGAAAGGAGGTCAACGACCGGCTCCTGAAGGATTCCAGGTTCTACCTGTCCGCAGACGAGCTCCTGGAACGGGAGGATGTCGACTTCGTGGACGTCTCCACGCCTCCTTCCCTTCACGCCCCTTTCATCCTGAAGGCCCTGTCTGCAGGCAGACACGTCCTGTGCGAAAAACCCCTGATTCTCGACTCCGGGGACCTGCTGAACATCTACAGGATGATGAAGCAATCGGGTAAAACGGTGGTCACGGTTCACAACTGGCGCTATTCTCCCATTCTGCAGGAGGTAAGCCAGCTGCTGAGGCAGGGCACTATCGGCAGGATAAGGAGGATCGAATACCTTGTGACCAGGACGAGGCCTTCTGTCGCCGTGGGAGAAGATGCCTCCTGCAACTGGAGGCTGGACCCCTCCGTGGCCGGAGGCGGGATACTCGTGGACCACGGCTGGCATGCCTTCTATCTGGTGAACGAATGGGCTGGCAGTTCTCCAAGGCGGGTTGAATGCAGGCTTGAGAACAGAAAATTCCAGGACATCCAGGTTGAGGATACCGCCGAGGTCCTTTTCAGTTACCGTGACGGGGAGGCCAGGCTCTTTTTCACATGGGCCGGCAAGGAAAGGAACAATACCGTGTCCATAAGGGGGGACAGGGGCCGGATAGATGTCATGGACGACACCATACGCATGGAAAACGGCACGGGAACCAGGGAAATAACCTTTTCCGAGGGCCTGTCTGCGGGTTCTCACCACCCGGACTGGTACGGAGCAGTGATCCGGGAGTTTCTGGCCGAGATGACAGACACCAGGCTTTCCGGCAGAAATTTCCACGAGGCGGCCTGCTGCTTCAACCTCCTCAGGCACTGCATGAAATCCAGCTCCCGGGGCACTGAAGTGGAAGTAAGGGACTGGAAGGATGCATAAACCGTCCCCGGCATCCACTTTCTGAAAGAGAGGGATATTTTTTGTCCAGTCTTCTCCTGGTTCCAGCAAAAGGACGGGAAGAGCTTTTGGCCCAGAAGGTCGCTGGCCTTAGCCTGGCCCAGAGGCTTTATCATCATGCCAGGAAGGCCGGAATAAACCGTACATGCCTGGTCATGGATGCCGAAGGCGAACACTCCAAGCTGCAGGGCCTGGAAAGTTGCCTCCCGGGAGATTTTTCCACTACAGACGGGCAGGGCCTGAAACGCTGCATAGTGGTTCAACCCGGCATGCTCCCCGACATAAGCTGCCTTGCCTGGCTCAAGGAGATAAAGCTTGAAGAACATGAAGTCCTGGAACTGCCGGGAATATTTGTATTTCTTCCATCAGCCACCGGATTTGAACTTCAAAAGGCATTCGAGGAAAACGGCTATTTCAGGTTACTGGATTTCCTGAAAACATTCCTGAAAAGGCGGCCTCTTCGCTGTGAAGCAGGCCAAATCTTCGATCTTACCAGGCCGGAGAACAGGCACAGGGTTGAAAAAC
This sequence comes from uncultured Thermodesulfatator sp., assembly GCA_964478865.1. Classification (GTDB taxonomy): domain Bacteria; phylum Desulfobacterota; class Dissulfuribacteria; order Dissulfuribacterales; family QOAL01; genus QOAL01. The sequence continues at coordinate 463 of CAYZJS010000130.1, read as the reverse complement.
AGCTTTTTCGGGGCCTGATCAAGGACACGGAAGGCTTCATGTCCAGATTTGTGGAACGGCCCATATCCATTGCCATTTCAAGGAGGCTGGTAAATACCCCGGTAACGCCCAACCAGATCACGGTTATCAGCATCCTCATCGGCCTTCTGGGTGCCTGGTTCATAAGCATTCACAGGGGGTTTTGGCAGGTCCTGGGCTCTCTGCTCTTTCTGCTTCATTCCATCGTGGACGGATGCGATGGAGAAATAGCCAGGATCAAGTTCATGGAAAGCAGGTTGGGTGGAATACTCGACTTCTGGGGAGACAATATCGTTCATGCCGCTGTCTTTGCAGCCATCGGGATGGAATGGTGGAAGTATTCCGGGTCGGTGGTGCCGCTTTTCCTTTCGGCTATTGCAGTTGCAGGGACCATCCTTTGCGCCCTTCTGGTATACATCTCCACCATGAGAAAAAAGACCGATGA
>CAYZJS010000129.1:0-7058 GCA_964478865.1 uncultured Thermodesulfatator sp. | reverse complement strand
ATCCCTTTATCACGGCCATGGGCTTTACCATGGCCACCTTTCTGGCAAGTCCTGCCCTGTGGGTTACCTCCACAACCCTTTTTACATCCTTGTAGGCATCTGGTGCCTCTTCAGCCGCGCCCTTCATGCTGGCTGCCATGAGAATAATACCCTGGCGTTTAAGGGAACTTATCACGCTTTTGCCTTTCCATCTCTTCAGGGCCTGCCGCCTGCTCATGCTCCTTCCCGCCCCGTGACAGGCACTGCTCCAGGCAAGTTCTTCGCCCCTTGAGGTGCCTGCCAGGATAAAGGAACAGGTACCCATGGTTCCACCTATGAAGACAGGCTGGCCGACTTTTCGGTAAATATCAGGCAATTCCTCGTGGTCCGGGCCAAAGGCCCTGGTGGCCCCCTTTCTATGCACGTAAAGGGTCTTCCTTTGCCCGTTCACCTTATGTCCTTCTATCTTGCATGTGTTGTGGCTGACGTCGTATATCAGCCTGCATTCCACGCCAGGGATCACCCGTTTCAATACCCTTTTTACCAGATGGCTCAAGACCTGGCGGTTGGCCAGGGCGCAATTGACACCGCATGCCATGGCCCCGTAGTAATCCCTTCCTTCCTGGGAATTTATAGGAGCGCAAACAAGCTCCCTTTCCCTGATGGGGATATTGTATTTTTTTGCCGCCCTTCCAAGGATCTGTATGTAATCAGTGCCAATCTGGTGCCCAAGGGCACGGGAACCGCAGTGAATCGATATAACGACCTGATCCTTCTCCAGGCCAAAGGCCGCAGCCGCCTTGTAGTCGAATATCTCTTCCACGTACTGCACCTCCAGGTAGTGATTCCCGGAACCCAGCGTGCCTACCTGCTTGAATTGTCTTTCCTTGGCCTTTTTGGAAACCTTGGACGGATCTGCCCCTTCAAGCCTGCCATGCTCCTCGACAAAGGCGAGGTCCTCGGGGCTTCCATACCCCTGGCCCACGGCCCATGCGGCTCCACCTAAAAGTACCCTGTCAAGCTCCTTTAGCGAAAGCCTGAGGCGTCCGGTAGATCCCACCCCTGCGGGTATCTCCTGGAAGAGCTCCTTCATGAGCAGCTCCAGTTGCGACATTATTTCCTGCCTTGTAATACCAAGTACCAGGCTCCTTACTCCACAGGATATGTCATATCCAACTCCCCCAACCGAGATGACGCCCCCGTCTTCAGGATCAAATGCCGCGACCCCACCTATTGGAAAACCATATCCCCAATGGGCGTCAGGCATGGCCATGGCTGCTTTCACAATGCCGGGAAGACAGGCCACATTGGAAAGCTGTTCACAGACCTTGTCGTCCATGTCGCGGAGCAGTTCCGTATCAGCAAAAATGAAGCCAGGCACGCGCATCTGGCCCGTTCGGGGGATTTCCCAAAAGAAATCGTCTATTCGCTCAAGTCTTCTGATGTCCATAAATCAGACGTCCACGACACACTGGGCTACCCACAACCCGTCCTGTTCTTGGACCATGGCCTCTGTAAAGGTGGCTCCCTTAACCTCGATACCCCGGCCTGCTTTTGTTCTTTCCCACTTCTGTCCTGTTGCAGAGGCATTGAGATTAACATCCTTTATTTCTACAGTAAATTCCCTGAAAACCATTTCCTCGATATCTGCCTGGGCGATCAGTTCATTTATCCAGGCTACAAAAAGCCCTGTAAGATCATAGGAGGAACAATTTACAGGTACTGTATCCTCAAGGGCTATCATGGTGAAATCATCAACCATCAAAGAGAAAAGCGCCCTGGCCCCGTTCTCGAAAGCTTCATCAAGAGTTGAACCGTAACCCCTGATGCCAATATCTGCCACGTGATCAAAGGTTTCCCATCCGCCTGATTTCAATTTTCCCATCCCCTTTTCCCCCATTCAATCCATCCCCACGTGGAGAGCCCCGTAAAGACCACAAACAAGGCGGCCTGGGCGTAAATACCGTGATAGACATTTACAGCGATCCAGCCAATATTTGCAATGGTGTAAATGGCAAAGCTTGACCTTCGTTTCTTTATGTTGAGGACAGCGGCAACAATGCTTACCATGGTCAGTGTCCAGGGAAGGAGGTGGGTCATTATGAAATCAGGAGTGAGTATCTTCACTTGAGATGGGTGAGCATCGCCTTGAATTGCGGTGTATCCGCCCTTTTGAGCATTTGGTAGACAATCGTTTCGGTACCAGCACAGAATATCCCGGAAGCCTGCATCAGGGAAAGGGCAGCCTCCTTGTTTTCTTCTCTCCTGGAAGAGACGGCATCCATGGCCACCCATACCCTGAAGCCGTGATTCATGGCAGCCACTGCTGTCTGGAAGACACAGATATGGGCCTCAACCCCTGTAAGTATGAGTGTATCCACGGCAGCAGGAAGCCTTTCAAGATACCCCTTGAATTCAGGATTGAAGAAACAGTTGAACTCCATCTTGTCAAAAGACCAGGCATTTCCCAGGAGGCTTGAAATGCCTTCCACTATTGGCCCCAGCCCCTTTTTGTACTGCGTGCTTGCAATTACCTGCATTTTCATGACATCAGCGCAGTTGAGAAGTATGGAGGTATTCCTTACCACCATATCCGGGGCCTGAACGGCCTTCATTAGCCTTTCCTGCGGGTCTATTACAAGCACACACGACCTTGAAGCATCTAGCAGTTCCAATTTCATAACCGGTTACCTCATCTGTATTGAAAAAAAAAGCGCCAGGAATGCATGCCCGGCGCTTTCATAACCTGGTTTAAGCCAGGGGATTTTCTTAATGATCTACAGCAGCACCTGCACCCCTTGGTGTACGTATAGAGGTTACAAGTTCCTGGATCTCCTTTGGAGGAGCCTTGGTCATGGAGGATACCACGATGGTGACTATGAAGTTAAGCACCATCCCTACGGTACCGATTCCCTCGGCACTTATACCCATGAACCAGGGTTTTCCTCCCATGAACTTGATATTGATGATGTATGCCGCAGTGAAGATGATACCTGCCAGCATGCCGCAGATGGCTCCTTCCCTGTTGGTCCTGGCAGAGAATATGCCAAGAACAATAATCGGGAAGAAGGACGATGCCGCAAGACCGAATGCAAAGGCAACCACCTGCGCCACGAAGCCGGGAGGATTGATGCCGAAGTAACCGGCAATACATACGGCCAGACCTATCATGATGCGGCCAACCAGCAGGCGCTGCTTCTCCGTGGCCTTCCTGTTGATCATCCTGTAGTAGAGGTCATGGGCGATGGAAGAGGCGATAACAAGCAGCAGGCCGGACGCGGTGGAAAGCGCGGCTGCCAGGCCTCCTGCTGCAACCAGGGCAATGACCCAGGCTGGCAGATTGGCAATTTCCGGATTTGCCAGCACCATGATATCCCTGTCCACATAGAGCTCATTGGGGCTATTGGTCAAGGGGTTTTTGACCAGCTTCTGCCCCAGAGGACCGGTTTCGCCGGAGAACTTGGGTTTGCCCTTGAAGGGCTTTCCTGCCCTGTACTGGATGATGCCGTCATTGTTCTTGTCAACCCATGCAATGAGGCCTGTCTTCTCCCAGTTCTTGAACCAGGAAGGTGCCTCTGCGTAGGGCTTGTTGTTGATGGTATCGATCATATTATAGCGGGCAAATGCAGCCACTGCAGGGGCCGTGGTGTAGAGGATGGCAATAAAGAGAAGTGCGTAACCGGCACTGAGCCTTGCAGCCCTGACGCTTGGTACCGTGTAAAACCTGATGATGACGTGGGGAAGGCCTGCAGTACCTACCATCAGGGCAAAGGTGATGCAAAAGACATCGAGCATGGATTTTGCCCCTGGTTGCGTATAGGCCGTAAAGCCAAGGTCGTGATTCAACTTGTCAAGGGTATCCAGCAGGAACTGCCCGGCATACTGACCCTCCTGGATATGGCTTCCAAAACCTATCTGAGGGATGGGAGTGCCTGTAATCTTCATTGAAATGAAGACTGCCGGAATGATGTAGGCAATGATCAAAACCGAGTACTGGGCAACCTGGGTCCATGTGATACCCTTCATGCCGCCAAGGCCTGCATAGAAGAAGACAATGGCCATACCGATGAGAACGCCGGTATTCACCGGGACCTCGAGGAAGCGGCTGAATACGATTCCAACACCCCTCATCTGGCCGCAGACATAGGTTAAGGATACAAATATGGCGCAAATAAGGGCAACCACTCTTGCTATATCCGAATAGTAACGGTCACCCACGAAGTCTGGCACCGTATACTTGCCGAACTTTCTGAGATAGGGGGCAAGAAGCAGGGCAAGAAGCACGTAACCACCGGTCCAGCCCATGAGATAGATTGAGCCGGTATAGCCAAGGAACGAAATGAGACCGGCCATGGATATGAATGAAGCTGCACTCATCCAGTCAGCCGCTGTTGCCATACCATTTGCAAGGGGCGGGACTCCTCCACCTGCCACGTAGAAACCCTTTGTATCCCGGACGCGGGATATCCACGCAATAAAGATATAAAGACTGAAGGTTAGACCCACCATTATGTAAGTCCAGGTTAATATAGACATAGCTCTAAACTCCTCTCCGGAAATTTTTTAAAAAAAACACACAGCATAAAAATCTTTTCTTACTTAATGAAGAAGTGCAAAAACTAGCTAAAAAACTTTTTTTAAGCTATCTATTCGTGAACGTCGTATTCCCTGTCAAGCTTCTGCATGTATATATAGTAAATGAAAATCAGGCACACGAACACATAGATAGCGCCCTGTTGGGCAAACCAGAATCCCAAGGGAAATCCTGCGATCTTGATGGCATTCAGTGCATCCACAAAGATGATACCGCAGCCGTATGAAACAACGGCCCAGATCACCAGCAGAACAGACATGAATGTCACATTCTTGCTCCAATATTCCTTTAGATTCTTCTCCATTTTTACCTCCCATTTATTAATGAAATTAGTTGCTAAAAATACCTGTGGAAAATTAAATGTCAATACGACTTTTTTGCACAAGCGGAGAATGCTGAATAACCAATGCTGAATCCCTTGGTGTTTGCGGAGGATAAGACATGAAAAAGGCATTTTTCAGGGTGGCCACATACAATGCAAACGGGATAAGGGCAAGGCTGCACATAATCCTTCCCTGGCTTCGGGAAAACCACGTAGACTGCCTTTGCATTCAGGAGACAAAGGTGAGAAACGAGGAGTTTCCAGAAGAACCATTTCAGTCCCTGGATATGAAGGTTGTATTCAGCGGCCAGAAGGGCTACAACGGCATCGCCCTTGTAAGCCCCCATGAAATAACGGATGTTAGAGCCGGCTTCGGACTAGAACCGGAAGAGCCGGAAGACACTGCAAGGCTTTTGAGCTGCCGGATCCTGGACATTGACATTGTAAACACGTACGTCCCCCAGGGCCGCGCCCTTGATCACCCGAATTTTAAAAAAAAGCTGGAATGGTTCTCCAGGCTCAGGGAGCTATTCCAGAAAAGGTACAAGAAACCGGGCAGGCTCATCTGGTGCGGTGATATGAACGTTGCTCCTGAACCCATTGATGTCTACGCCCCTGAAAAAAAACTCAACCATGTATGTTTCCACGAATCGGTGCGCCAGGCCTTCAAAGAATGCCTGGAATGGGGCCTTTCAGACTGTTTCAGGAAAGTGCATCCGGATGAACCGAACCAGTATACCTTTTACGACTACAGGATACCGAAGGCCCTTGAGAGAAGGCTTGGCTGGAGAATCGATCACATACTCGCCACCAGGGCCCTTTGCAAAGACCTTGAGGACTGTTTTATTGACCTTGAGCCGAGAAAGATGCAAAAACCCTCGGATCACACCTTTCTTGTGGCGGATTTCAGGATCTGAAAAACGTTGGCTTAACGGCAGCCGGTTCAGACAGGATACTTGTCCAGAAATGTACCTATGGCAGCAAGGCCCGGCATGACGGTTTCCTCGTCATGAGCTTCAAGGGTCATTACCGGTGATTTCCCATTCCTTGAAAGCCAGGAAAAAAGCAGGTCAAAATCCACGATCCCCCTTCCTGGGGCAAGGTGTTCGTCATCACCTCCATGGTTGTCATGGAGGTGAAGGTGCCCTATTCTCTGGCCAAGATCGTCGATCCATACAGAAAGCGGGGTCTTGGAAAAGGCGTAGACATGCCCTGCATCCAGGCAGAAACCCAGGCGTTTTTGGGGAAACCTGCCAAAAACTTCCCGGTGCAGGGTGGTATCCAGTTCAAATACGTTTTCGAGCATGATATTCACGTCTGATTTTTCAGCCTGTTCCAGGATCTCTTTCAGGGAGCCGGTAAAATTGTCCAGCCACTCATCCCCTGCATCAGCATAGATCTTTCTCTCCCAGCCGGTATGAAAGACCAGGGACCTTGCCTGAAAAAGTGCTGCCAGATCAATAGCCTGCCTGATTCTTTCCACTGCTATTTGTCTTACTCTCACATCTATGGCCCCGGGAGATACATCGGTAAAGGGGGCATGCAGGGTGCAGGAAAGCCCGTTTTCCCTGAGTATGCCGGATACTTCCAGGAAATCCTTCAAAACATAATCTTCAAGGATGGTTCCGTTCAGGCCTATCTCAGGATTTATCCTCTCCTGTACCAGCCTTGGCAGGTACTTTTCCCTTAACAGATTGAAAGGGCAGCTGACATATACCCTCTTCCTGATTTCATTCAAATCCATTCAGCCACTCCTTCACAAAGGCGCAAACATCTTCGTAACCGGCATCTTGCCTGAATCCCGGACAATCCCTCCTTATGGCCTTCCATGCGGACTCGTCATTCAGGATGCTTGGATGAAGTGGCCACCTCCGGCAATGAAAAGGCTTCACGGGATGGATCTTGCAAAGACCGTCTTCCCCGTAGAATATGCAGTGGCCATTTATTACTTTCATCTCCGTACAATGTTCCTTCACATTGAGGTATGTGTCTGCCAGGTCTTTTAGATCCAGCCCCATGTATTCGGCAATGGCCTTCTGCTCCTTTTGAGATACCGAAACTGTAGCCTGGCCATGACAGCAGTGCCCACAGCACTGGCACTCGAAAATCTGTCTTTCTCCTTTTTCCCGGATATGGTTCATCAGGTTTCTCCTGTCTTATTTC
>CAYZJS010000128.1:0-2469 GCA_964478865.1 uncultured Thermodesulfatator sp. | reverse complement strand
GATCAGGCCCATGGTGCCCATTTTGTGCAGTTTCTGAGGCAGTTCCTCGTCGTTTTCAACAGGCCCGTCCACGGAAACCACGGCAATGGTCCTGTCATCAGCCAGGGCGTCATCTATCATCTTTACCAGATGAGGGGGCTCAACGATCCATGGCACCACCATATGCGGGAACAACACCACGTCCTTGCTGGGCAGCACGGGCAACTCCCGGATTGTATTAGGCTGATTCAATTGTTCAGCACTGTGTTTTATTTCCATTTCATTCTTTATATCCATAATTGCTCCTGTCTTTCCTCTGACCTGATAGTGGTATTTCAGCCAAACAGCACTACTTGACCTGGATGGTCACCTTCTCTGGCCTTTCCTTGCGGAGGCGGACCAGAAGGAGACCGTTTTCCAGCCTTGCTTCCACATTTTCCGGAACAATGGAAAAGGGGATCCTTACCACCCTTTCGAAAGGCCCGTATTCCACTTCCATCTGAAAAAATCTTTTCCGAGCAATGGCTACCGGCGGCTTTCTGTTCCCGGAGATCCTGAGAAAGCGCCCTTCTATTGCCAGTTCCAGGTTATCTACCTCAACCCCGGCCAAGTCGGCCACCACGTATAAGAAATCGCTGTCCTCGTATATATCCATGGCCGGCATCCAGGCCATGCCCGGCATCAAAGACGGCCTGGGCATGGCAAATGCCTCGTCAAGCATCTTGTGAAAATCGCGACTGAAACCTCTGAGATCCTTGGAAATAGTCAATTTAATCACTGGCATATATCATCCTTTCACAAAAACATGGCCGGCTGTCCGTTTAATGCACCACAGTCGGCTATGCATGAAACAAAAAAATTGCAAAACAGGTTGTGAAATACAAAAAGCGGTTTAGCAGCTTTCAACCATCTCTTTTGGAAAAATAGGTATTGCCGAGTTGCATGACAAGGGGCCTATATGGACCCGTCACTCACAAACGATAATAATGGCCCAAGACCGGCCTTTTACCCCTGACCTTGTCACCCGCCTTAAAAAAATGCATGAGGCATTGCCCTTTACCTACATTTTTCTTGACGCATCCGCCCATTATGAGTTAAAAGAGCCTGTTTTAGAACTCCTCCTTGCCCTGATCCTGGAACATCAGGGCCAGAGAAAAGACCGAAAGGGGGCATTTAATGAAATTGCGCCATTACGAGACCATGTTCCTTCTCCATCCCGAGCTGAGTACAGACGACAGGGATGACGCCGTGGAGAAATTTTCAGGCATCATTACCGATGACGGAGGCCAGATAGTCAACATTGACAAGTGGCCCCTCAAGAAGCTGGCCTACAAGGTCCAGAAACAGACCCATGGCTATTATGTGGTTATTGATTTCGGGGCCAAGTCCTCGACCATCCAGGAACTCACCAGGAATTTCAGGCTGGATGAGCGGGTCATGAAGTTCATCACCACAAAACTCGATGACGAGTTCAATGCCGAAGAGGCCGCCAAAAAGTACGAACAGGCCCAAAAAGAGGAAGAGGCCCCGGCAGAACCCTCATCCGAAAGCAGCAGCGGGGAAAAGGAGGAATAGATGCAGCGCCCACAACAGAGATACAGACGCCGTAGAATATATGTAAGAAGAAAAATATGCCGTTTCTGTGCTGACAAATCCATAGTGCTCGATTTCAAAGATGCGGATCTTCTGAAACATTTCATCACGGAGCGCGGGAAGATCCTGCCCAGAAGGGTTACCGGCACTTGCGCAAAACATCAGCGCAGGCTGACAAATGCTGTAAAAAAGGCCAGGATTATGGCCCTCATACCCTTTACATCCGGTCATGCCCTGAAAGATTAATCCATTGATGGAGTGAGCAAGGAACTGCAAAATGACCGGCTGACAAAACCGGGCTGGCCGCCGATTTCTGGCAATGACCTTTTGGGGGCGGCACTTCTCATGCTGCCAAGCTTGTTACCCGGTTTGAGTTCAGGTCTGCAATTTTTTGCTCCCGGCATAGCGGCATGTTTTCTGGAGTCCTCAGAAAACATCAAGCAGGGGCTTATTATTGCCTCCGCAGTTTTCATACTGGGCGGAATTCTCCTCTTGTTTCTGGGTATACCGGAAGGCGTGCTGATTCTTGCCCAAAGCGTATGTATCGCCACAATCATCATTGTTTATTCCAGGGCCGGGAGGACATCCCCTGAGGCATTGGTGGCATGCTCCCTGTGCCTTGCCGTTCTTTCTGCAACAGTTATCTTCCTGGCTACTGGTGGCAAACCCATGACCGCCTACCATGCCATGGTGAATGAACTGTCGGCAGAGTTTGACAAGGGGGTTGAAATTTACAGACAAGGTGCCGGAAGCGAGGTTTCCACCCAGTTGGATACCATCATGGAGCAGATAAAGGAAACCATGATCTCGTTCTTTCCGGGCATACTCGGAAGCCTGTTTATCTTTCTCAGCATGGCAAACATTCAGGTCTGCTCCCTGTGCGGAAGGATAAGGCAT
>CAYZJS010000127.1:0-4368 GCA_964478865.1 uncultured Thermodesulfatator sp. | reverse complement strand
GTTCAAAACAGCCATAGTCTATTACGTAGGAGTCCTGACCAGGCTCATTCTTGCCGGCGTGATAATCGTAACCTTTCTTAAAAAATTTCCCGGCTCCTTTTCCATTCTAGGAATTTTCATAGGTATATCCGTGGTGCCCATGGCCTTTTTCCTCCTGGTGTTCCAAACCCTCCTCACCAGGAAACGAATAGAAGGCCAAAAGGAAAACCAGGAAGGTACCTGAACCTTAAATCAACAGCTTTCGGTATTCAGGCAGAAACTTATCGGTGCCAGAAAGGGAGGTCGGCCCTTGGCTGATAATTCTTCCACCTTGTGGTCCGCTGCCCGGACCCATTCTTATCAGCCAGGAACAGTATTCAAGAATCATTTCGTGGTTGTCCACCAGGACCAGTGAATGGCCTGATTCCACCAATTCCCAAAAAAGCCGCACCAGGTTTAAAAGATCCCTGTCACTGAGGCCCCTGCTTACGTTATCGAGAATGATAAATCCTCCCCCGGTCTGGCGTCTGGCAATTACCGAGGCCAATTTGAGACGTTGCCTTTCTCCACCGGAAAGGCTGGAAACCGGCTGTCCAAGCCTGAGATAGCCAAGTCCAGTGCGCTCCAGGGCCTCAAAAGGAGCTCTTACCGCCTTTATGCTTTTAAAGAAGCCTATTGCCTCACTTACTGTCAGTTCCAACAAATCGCTTATATTTGCCCCCTTATACCTGATGCTCAACACCTCCGTAGAGAATCGTTTTCCCTGACAGGCATCGCATAGAAATTCAACCGGTTGCAAAAAATCTGGCTCTACTACAAGCTTTCCAAGACCTTTACATTTCTCACACCTGCCACCCTTCCTGACAAGGCTCAGGTACCCCCTGGTTATTCCCCTCGCCCTGGCTTCAGGGGTCCTGGAAATTATCGAAGCAATGTGGCCGTACACGCCCATAAAGGTTGCTATCACAGAAACCCGTGAACCAACAGGAAGCTTTTCATCCATGAAAAGGACCTTTGAGCCTGGACGCATCCGTTTGGAATCTGTCGGGCCATTTCTCCCGAATTTTTCAGTAAGTCCCTGGAAAATTGCGGTGGCAAGTGCACTTTTCCCAGAGCCTGAGGGGCCGTAAACACCCGTGATTCCGCCAACGGGAAGGGTGACAGCCTGCTCTTTGAGATTTCGAGTTTTACGAAGCTTAACAGTCACCTTACTGTCCGGGAAAACTTCGGCTCCCCCTCTGCCCCCGGATTCCTGGCTGCCGTTTTCCCGCGATAAAGTTTTCCGGGCCGCTCCCACCTGGCAGCCGGCCATTATCCGCCCTTTTCTCTGGCCCGGCCGGCCCTGGAATACTATTTCCCCTCCATGTTCACCTGCCCTGGGGCCGATCTCGATGAGCCAGTCCGCGTATTCTTCCATGAGTACCTTGTCGTGCTCTACGACAACAACGGTATTGGCCTGTTTTCTGAGCTCAAGGATCTTCTGCCTGATCACCTGCTGCTCCTCATGACCCAGACAGGAAAGAGGCTCATCCAAAACAAACAGCACTCCTGTCATTTTTTGAAATAACAGGCTGGCTATCATCAATTTCCTTCCCTCACCTGAAGACAGCATTGGCACCGGAGTGTCCAGGGCAAGGTAACCCATCCCCATTTCCTGGAGTGCATTCAATCGATTAAGAATTTCCCTGCACGCCGGAACTGCGGCCCGAAACTCCGGCCTCCTTTTTTTTTGCCAGCTGGAAATCCAGCCCTTTATTAAGGGCACGAGTTCATCAATACCCATTCCCTCTACTTCTTCCATGCTCAGGCCTGAAACCTTGCGGATAATTTGAAAGGGGCCATTCCCAGGCTGTCCCGTATCCGGAGGGCCGGCGCCACAATCAAAGCACCGTGGCATTTCGGAAAAACGGATCACCCTGGTAGCGTTATCAAAAGAGGAACTGTCAGAGGTAAGGATATCCAACTGAACCATCCCGCCATGAATTTCCACCGCCTGCCTGAGGGAGTCTGCAACTCTCTTTTCAAAACCGGGTTTTTTGATAATCCGGTCTATTACCAGGTATACATCGCCAGAAAGACCGGCTTCCTCAACAGTAAAATCCTCCAGGTAGAACATTTTGCCATCCACTTCGCAGCGAAGGAAACCCTCCCTGGCAAACTTCTTCAAGCGCTCCAGGACCTCTTCCCTTGGAGATTTGGGGATTCTGCCCAAAAAGGCCTTCACTATCAGCTTGGTGCCCTTTTCCAGATTTTTCAATTCATCCAGGACCTGGAACCTTGTCCTGACGTCCAGGCGTGAACCGCACCCAGGACAGTAAAGTTCTCCTGTCAGCTCAAAAACAGACCTTAGGATCCTGCCAATACCGGTGACTTTGGAAACCAGCGACCTGGGATTCCTGTTGAAGGAGTGCTGCCTGAGTGCAACGGCAGCCAGGACCGGTTCGACTAGGTCTACTGCCGGGGCCCCTATCATGTCAGGATCATACGAAATCGCTGCGAAATACTTCCGCCTCGCCTCACCATAAAGCACATCGAAGATCAGGGTGGATTTTCCTGAGCCAGAATCGCCTCTGACAAGGGTGATCTTCCCAATGGGAATCCTGACGGAGACGTCCTTGAGGTTGTGCTCCCGGGCACCTTTAATACTTATGAAGCGGGCTTCCATATGGGCCTTCTTGTTTTCTATTCTTAAAGATTCTTGGCCTTCCTAGACTTCAAAACCTTGCTTGAAGATACGTAGCGGGAACAAGCTTTGCAAGGGGGCCTTTCCTTGAGACGGAATCTTTTTAATCCGAAAAGACAAATATAGAGTTGTTATTGCACTATCCTTTAGCAGGAACAAAAATGGTCAGGCATAGAAACATTAGAAACCTCATAGCCCATTATACCAACCCCCTTCATCTCATGGGAGGTATCATATTAATGGCCTACAGCAGTCGGAATCCGCGACGCCGAAGGATCCTGCTGAGGCTGGTCAGAGGCTATGACTTGTTATACAGGCAGTTTACCAGGTATCCGTGCAAATAAAAAAGGCGCCAGGTTACGGCCGGCGCCTTTCGTAACGATCCCTGTTTTAACCCCGTTAAAAGATCATGGACAGACTCTGCTGGGCAACATTTGCTATATTTGCCAGCCCTTCCGGAAGTATTCCGAGATAAAGGACTCCGAGGGCGGTAATTACAAGGGCTATGACCGTGGGGGCGTTTACCGGGCCCCTCACCACGTCCCTCAGTTCATCCTTCATGTACATCATGTAAATGACACGCAGGTAGTAGTAGGCACCGATCACACTGGTAAGAATACCAAGGGCAGCGAGAAGGAAGTAACCTTCCTTGATGGCGGCGGAAAAGACATAAAACTTTGCAATAAAACCTGCAGTGGGCGGAAGACCGGCCATGGCAACCAGGAACAGGCCCATGAGAAATCCAAGGGCCGGATACTTGTATCCAAGCCCCCTGTAATCATCCAGGGTCTGCGCACTTCTTTCCTTTCCATCAATTACGTATATAACCCCAAAGGCTCCTATATTCATAAGGGTGTAGGCAAAGAGATAGAAGAGAACGCCCATCCTTCCGTCGCCGTTTGCGGCAAGAATTCCAAGGGCCATGTAGCCTGCATGGGCAATTGATGAATAGGCTAGCATCCTTTTCACGTTATCCTGAGAGACCGCAAGGAGATTTCCGAAGAACATGGTAAGAAGCGCTGTCCACCATATAACCGGCTTCCAGTAGGCGCCCAGGGCTGCAAGATTGACCGTGCTGCTGAAATCAGGCTGGCCGCTGTGGCTGAGCATGGGGGTGAAGGTGACGAAAAGAACCTTGATGAAAACACCAAATGCTGCGGCCTTGACCGCAGTGGCCATAAAGCCGGTGACAACAGAAGGTGCACCCTCGTAGACATCCGGCGTCCACATGTGAAATGGAACCATTGCCATCTTGAAGAAAAGCCCGGCCATTAGCATGACAAAGGATAGCAGTATCGCCGGATTTTCATAAAGTCCACCCGATATGCTCTGGGCTATTTGAGACAGATTTATATAACCGGTAACGCCGTAGATGATTGCCACTCCGAAAAGAAAGATTGCCGAACCAAAACTTCCCAGCAGGAAGTATTTCAGCGCACCCTCCTGTGAATGTTGATTGTCCTTGAGAAAGGCAGCCAGTGCGTAAATGGCAAGAGACATGACCTCCAGGGTGATGAACATCATGAGCAAATCCACCGATTGCACCAGCCCAACGGCTCCAGCTACCGCATAGACCAGGAGCACGTAGTATTCACCCTTCATGACCCGGTTGTTTTCCAGGTAGCCGATGCTCATGAGGGCAGCAAGAAGGCCTGAAATAACCATTACTATCGAAACAAATATGCTGAACTTGTCCGCGGAAAAGA
>CAYZJS010000126.1:0-30168 GCA_964478865.1 uncultured Thermodesulfatator sp. | reverse complement strand
CCTGGCAGAAGACAGGCCGGAACGATGTGCTGCCAAGGTTTCTGACGCCCATACAGCCCTCATCAAGGCAGTTGCGGCAGCCTTTCCCCTGGTGAAAAAGGTTTTTTTAAGTATGGATGTCAGGCAGCTTCTCGCTCATATTTCTGACCTGTCAGATGAAGAGGAGACGGCCAGGCAGATAGTCATTCTGCTTTCCCAGGTGAAGGTTGCCTGCCAAAACGCTGAGCCGAAGCTGGAAAATGCAGGCGCCGCCCTTTCTGCTGCAGGCCAGGCCTTCAGCCTGCTTCATGATCTTTTCACGCGGTAGCCTGAAAGTGCTGCCTACGGGGTTGATGCCCGCCCTGAGTATTAAGACATTCAATTTCAACGTCATAGTGCAGAACGTCGAATGTTTACCGGCCGTGAAAATAACAGTCCTGGTAACCCCTCTGGCTTCCGGCAAAGAGGGAATGTTCCCGGTGACCCTGGCTTCGGGCCCGCCTTCCTGAAAAAGTGACAAGGGACCTCTTCTTCAGGCGAATCATTTTTTCTCTTCTTGCCCTGGCGGTTTTTTCAGCTTGCTTTCCCGGTAGCCTTCTGGCCCTGGAGCCTGATGAAATCCTCCTGATTGTAAATTCCAGGAGCAGTGATTCATTGCAGGTCCTGGAATACTACCGGGCCAAAAGGGCGGTGCCTTCTGAAAACCTGGTGATGTTAAAGTGCTCCACTGGCGAATCCATCTCCAGGGCGGAATTTGAACGAACAGTAGCAAGGCCCATTAAAAGGGCCCTCATGATGCCGGGCTGGGCCGTAAGGGCAAGATGCATTCTTCTCACCATGGGCATTCCGCTGAGGATAAGTGCAAGCCCCATGAACAAGCGGGAGGAGCTGGAAGCTGCAAAGACGAGGGAACGGATAAGGGCGCTGCGTGACCTTATAGAGGACCCTTCCACGGGCCGCGGAAAAAGGAAAGGCTACAGGGCGGAAAGGCGCCGGCTCGAGCGCAAGCTTTCCGTTATCAATCACCGTTCCGAGGTGGCCTCTGTTGATTCCGAACTGACCCTGGTCAAGAGATACGGGGAATACGAGCTTGACTGGTGGATAGCAAACCCGCTTTACCTGCCGGGACGTGGCATGAAGAAATCCGGCATTCGGCCCTCTGACGTACTAATGGTTTCCAGGCTTGACGCCCCGGACCTGGCCACTGTGCGCCGGATGATAGATGACGGGATTTTCGCTGAGAAAAACGGCCTCAGTGGCACTGCCTGTTTTGACTGCAGGTACCCCGCTATCCCTGACAAGGACCTGACACCTTACCAGCTCTATGACAAATGGCTCAGAATTGCCGCAGAGACCACGAGGCAAAGGGGTATAAGGACCATCCTCGATACCGGAAAGGCGGTATTCCCCGAGGGCTCCTGTAAAGATGTCATTTTTTACAGCGGGTGGTACAGCCTGGCCAGATACGTTGATGCATTTACCTGGAGACGCGGAGCCGTTGCATACCATATAGCAAGCGGTGAATGCACCAGCCTCCACGGAGGCGGGAGACAGTGGTGCCCGAGGCTCCTTGAAGACGGAGCATGCGTGACCCTTGGGCCCGTGGCAGAGCCCTATGTCCAGGCATTTCCCCCGCCGCACCTGTTTTTCCGGCTGCTTTTCAGACCGGATCTTTCAATAGCCGAGGCCTACACGCTTTCCTGTCCGTATCTTTCCTGGCAGATGGTGCTGCTTGGAGACCCTTTATACAGGCCGGGAAGCGCCCTCCTGAAGAGGTGAGCTGTTTCAGTGCACGCTTTTGCCGGCCGGTATCAGGCCTTTCAGTGCCCCTGAAATAAAACTTGTGTTTTTTCAAAATCCCTGTATCCTGCTTGCGGCTTACAAAGTTGACAGGCCTTCCTGCCAGGGGCGGGAAGTTTGTCGATTTGTTAGAATTTCATCGTAATCCTGACCCTTCCTGCATTCAGTTTCCGAGAAGAAATATTTGGGGCACAACCGGTTGGCGACGACGATGCTTTTGCCATCATGTTGTGCACGGCTGTTTTCACCCGGCGGCATCGGTTTGCCCCGGCAGCCTGTACCTAATTGTACCTTCGGCAGAAATGTCGAAGAGAAGGGGAAACAAATGTCTTTTGATAATCTAGAGCTTCATCCGTCAATAATAAAGGCCGTAAAGAAATGCGGCTATACCAGGCCAACGCCCATCCAGGTGAAGGCCATACCCGTAGTGCTGGCCGGGCGGGACCTCATCGCATCGGCACAGACCGGCACGGGCAAGACCGCTGCCTTCATGCTGCCTATACTTCACGGGCTTTCCCAAGGCAAGAGGGGCAGAAAGGGAGCCCCCAGGGTGCTGGTCCTCAGCCCCACAAGGGAGCTGGCAGACCAGGTCACCCAGGCGACCAGGACTTATGGCCGGTATACGGGCCTCAAGAGCGCGGTGATTCTTGGCGGCGTTTCGTACAAGCCGCAGTTCAAGGCCCTTTCCCAGCCCATAGATCTGGTTGTGGGAACTCCGGGGCGGCTCATCGACCACCTTGAAAGGGGTAGCCTGGATCTTTCCATGCTGGAAGTTCTGGTGCTTGACGAAGCAGACCGGATGCTGGACATGGGGTTCAAGAGGGACGTGGAAAAGATAAGCGCGGCAGCTCCGGCAGGCAGGCAGACACTCCTTTTTACTGCAACACTTGACAGGTCCATGGAACAGTTTGCGTCAAGGCTTCTCAGAAACCCGGAACGCATAGACGTGGCAGGCAGAAAGCTGACCCTGGACGCGGTGGAGCAGCATCTCTACGTGGCAGACGGCCTGTCCCACAAGAAAAGACTCCTGTTCCACATGGCCTCTGACCAGGATCTTACCCGCGCCATAGTCTTTTCCGCCACGAAGAGGGCGGCAGATGGCCTGGCCAGGGATCTTAGGCGGCAGGGGCACAAGGCCGTGGCACTCCACGGTGACATGAGCCAGGCCGCCAGGAACAGGACCATGAAGGACATGAGAAGGGGAAATGTGAAGCTCCTGGTAGCTACTGATGTTGCTGCCCGTGGCCTGGACGTTTCCGGCATAAGCCACGTGATCAATTTTGACCTTCCGCGGGCTGCCCAGGACTACGTGCACCGCATCGGCAGGACGGGCAGGGCAGGCGCAAGGGGAATAGCCATTTCCTTTGCAAGTGGTGGTGATGACGCCCTTCAGCTCCAGCGCATAGAACGCTTTATCGGAAAAAGGCTTTCAAGGGAGGAAATCCCGGGCCTTGAGCCTGAAGTTCCACTGGCCAGCCCTGTGAAAAATGTGCGCTCTTTCAGGCCAAGAAGGCAGAAAAAGAGGTTTTCGGTGGGGCTTAAGGCAAATGCCGGCTCCAAGGCAAAGAGGCAGGGCAGGAGGATCAGGATAGTAAAGTAGGCCCCCGTTTTATGGCCTCGAGTTTCAGCCGTATGCGCTGAAACTGCCACCTGGAGCATGCGCTTTACCGGTTCCCGGATTTCCGCCCGTTCCAGTACTGTTTTTGAAGCCGGGCCCCCGGGGCCCTTCTGCCCCCGGCCCGGAATGTTCCTCCTGGGCCTGCCTTTGCATCCTGGCGAGTTTTTCTGCGGCCCTCTGTGCCTTTTGGCCAGCTTCTGCCGCCACGGCCCTGTCTTTTGATGACGGATGAGCCGGGGCAAGGGCTGCCCTCCTTACCGTTTCCATCTTCCGGATGGTGGCTTCGGGGTCCTTTTCCTCAGAGGTGTCAATGGTTACCTCTCCGGCAACGGCGTATTTTTTCCCGTCCGGCCCGGTTTCATACTTGAATGATGCCCCGCCTCTCACATACTGCCCGCCGGCTGCCATGTGGGCCTGTTCGTGTGCACGGACCTCTTTGTCTCGTTCTTCAAGTTCCAGGACCCGCTGGATCTCTTCCATGCTGAGCTCATGACCGTCCGGTGCCCTCCTAGCAGCAGGAGCGTACGTTTCATGCAATTTGTCCCCGGACCGGCCTAGGCCGCTTGAGGCCTGATTCCTGTCCGTGGGAGCCTTTCCTGGAGATTCACGGGTATTTTCGCCCTGTACCGGAGAAGCCCCTGGAGGCCGGTAGACAGGTTTCCGTGACCAGGCGGAAACGTCTGGGGGGTGACTGTTTGAAACGGTTATCATGGCGTCTTTTTAATCCTGTTATTGAGCTTTTCGGATGTATCCCGTCTGGAAATTAAAAAGGTTTCCTGCAGAGGCTTTCTGGACATGGCGGTATTTATTTCCGATAAATAAAGGTGTAGGAAATGTATATACCCTTTTGATCTTTGCCTGCACGTATTTAAACAAAGTGAGAAAATGATACCTTCTTTCCTGATCTCCATATTCAAGGAGCGCCTGGGTGAACTGCAGCCTGAGGGAAGCTCCAGGCCGCCTGCTGAGGGAGGGCTTTCGTCTCTCAAGGCCGGTGACGTAATCGAGGGAACCATAGTGGGCCGGGACGGAGAGCTGGATATCCTGGACTACGGCCACCGGAATATCAGGGTTAAGGGCCACATGAATCTGCCCGTTGGAACAGGGGTCAGGCTTCGGGTGACAAGGGCCTCTTCTCCGGTGGAGGTCAGCCTGGAATCGGTTTTTCCGCAAAAGGCCGTGGCAAGACAGGACGAAACAGAAAGGCTCATGGTAAGGCTCCAGGAGGGTTTTTCCAGGCTGAAAGGCCTGGTCGATTCCGTCCAGGCAAGAAATGCCGGAGAAAGCGGCAGAATTTTGCAGCCTTCCCTAGGGGATTCTGCCAGCCCTTCCGCAAGGATTCTTCGAGCCATTGGTGTGCCCGGGGAGGCAGGGGCTGAAGATCTGAGGGCACTGTCCCTGTTTCAGGCAGGATACGGTTCCAAACTTTTGCAGCTGCTCGGGACAGAAAGGGGGGCTTACGGCAAGGGGCAGGGCGTCCATGGTTACCTCGAGCCCTTGAACCAGGCGGTCAGGGCGCCTGCGGACTTGCAGGAAGCGCCAGGGCCCGGGAATATTTCCGGGAAGTCGGAGTCTGTTCCCGGAATGAACCCGGAAGGGCAGATCCAGGCAAGGGGTCTTCCAGTAGGAAATAATGTTGGTGAAAGGACGCCGGGGCCCGGATTTCAACAGGAAAGCAAGAACGGATTGTCCGGCTCGGAAAAAGGCCCGCTAAAGGATGGCCCGGTTTCTCCAAGGCCTGAAGCTTCCATCAGCAGCCAGGGATCTTCACGGGAGGAGGCAGGAAGGAGTGTTCTCCGGCCGCAGCCACCGCTCCCGGATGCAAAAGGTGCCGGCGAAGTTGAAAGCAGTCAGTCCGCCAGGACACCCGGAGGGGGCAGGAATGGTGCTGCCGGATACCATGTGGATCATGGGGCCTCCGGAAATGGGGCAAGGTCAGATTCCAAGGTATCCGGGGCAGACACCCTGGCCTTTCAGGGCGACAGGAGCAGGGCTTCCACTGGAACCGGGACCGGTCCCACGGGCAGGGCGGCCATCTCCGGCAAGGCAGAAAGCCCTCCTCCCTGGGCCGGAAGGACCGGGGACAACATGTTTCCTCCCGCCAGCCAGGCAGGCTCAACGGAAAAAAACGGTTCAAAAGAGACAACGGGAACCGGGAGGTTTCTCGCCGCGGCTGAAGATCAGGCCGGCATGGAACGGGTTCGTCCCGGGATCGAGGAACAGGGCCCAAAACCGGCAACTCGTAACGATGGCCAGCCGGTCCCCGGAAAGGACGCAGGTCACCTGGCCGGAAAGGAAAAGGCATCTTCGGACAACCAGGAACCTTCCTTTACCCCGGGTGACCGGCCCCCTGCCGCCCAGGCGAGGCAGGCAGAGCAGGCTGTAGTCCGCGAGTTTTCAGGCCACCTGGAACTTGCCACGCAGCTTCACCAGCACGTCTTGAAGGAAACAGGCCTGAACCTTTTTATCTTTCCTTTTCTTTTCGCTGACCTGGAGGGGGCCGGGCAGTGGAGCTTCTGGAAAGAGGGAGAACCGGAGTCCGCTGAAAAGGAATCCGGTGCCCCTGCCTATCACCTGGCATTCGATCTTTATTTGAAAAACCTGGGGCAGCTCAACATCCACCTCCTGAAGGAGGGAGACAGGCTCAACCTGTTCCTGGCGGCCGAAAGGGATGTGCTGCCTGCAGTAAGGCAGGGGCTTTCGGATATCGCGGCCAGAATAAAGGCCCTGGGCTTCCAGTTTGAAAGCATCACCTGCAGCCCCCTGGAGGAAGGAGCCGGTCCGTCGGTATCCCCCCGGCTTCTGAATTCGGACCAGGGAACAAGGTTTCACCTGGTTACATGAAATCCCGCGGTTTCAAGTGATGGATACCAAAAAGATGCCGAAGATAAAAAAGGCCGTGGCTATAAGGTACAATGCCGCGGAGGACAGCGCCCCCAAGGTCAGTGCCAAGGGCCAGGGGGCAGTGGCCGAAAGGATCATAGAAATAGCCAGGGAATCGGGCGTCCCCGTCAAGGAACACCATGATCTCGTGGAAATCCTGTCCAGGCTCGATCTCAATGCCGAAATCCCCCCTGAAACCTACGTGATAGTCGCTGAAATACTCAGCTGGGTCTACCGGTTGAACAAGAAGGCCTGATCCGAAAAATCCCCGCTTTTTTCATAAGGCATGCCTCTTGCTTTTACCACACCAGGAGGACGAGCCGGAATATGAAATTGCAAGCATCAATTCATCCCTACGCGAGACTCGGGAACATGGAGGCCCTGGAGGGTGCCATTATCCTTGAACGCAAGCTCCAGGTGGCTTCCAGTAACATGGCCAATCTGGAGACAAAGGGATTCAAGGCCCAGGGCATCACCTTTGAGGAATACCTGTTGAAGGAACAGGACGGAACGAACCGTACGGCAAAGGGCGAGGTCACCTGGGCAGATTTTTCCCAGGCACCGGTACGTTTTTCAGGAAACCCTTACGATTTTGCCATTGACGGGGAAGGTTTTTTTGTCATCCAGACACCGAACGGGCAGATGTACACGCGTGACGGCAGTTTCCGGCTGGACAGCGAGTACAGGCTGGTGACACGACAGGGATACCCCGTCCTTGGAGACGGGGCCCCCATCACCCTCGAGGACACCACCGGCACCGGTGTGTGGCTCAGCGAAGACGGGAATTTCTTCGTTGACGAGACCATGACGGCAAGATTGGACGTAGTGACATTTGACAACCAGGCCGGGCTCAGGCGGGTAGGAGGGAATTTTTTCAGGGCAACGGGTTCCTCCGGCCCGGCGGTTCCGGCAGAGACCCCGGTTAAACAGGGGTATACAGAGGATTCAAACGTGAATTCCATGAGGGAGATGGTCCATCTCATCGACCTTTACCGTGGATATGAAATGCAGCAGAAGGCCTTGCAGGCCGGGGACCAGCTGGACAGCAAGGCTGCAAACGAACTCGGGAAAACCAGTACCTAAGATTTGGAGGGGTTGAAACATGAGGGCACTTTGGACCGGGGCTTCAGGCATGAACAGCATGCAGTTCAACCTGGATGTCATTTCCAATAACCTGGCTAACAGTAAGACCACGGCATTCAAGAAGAGCAGGGCGGACTTTGAGGACCTTATATACCAGACCATGAAGATGCCCGGTGCTGAAAACGGAGATGGCACCGAGGTTCCCACGGGAATGCAGATAGGTCTTGGTTCCAGGCCTGCCTCCGTTCAGAAGATCTTTACCCAGGGGGATTACCAGACCACCGGAAACGAGCTGGACTGGGCCATAGAGGGCAGGGGGTTTTTCAGGATCCTGAGTAACGGCGAAGACTATTATACCAGGGACGGCTCCTTCAAGCTCGACCGGGACGGTTACATCGTGAACTCCAACGGAGACAGGCTCCAGCCCGAATTCGCCGTTCCCCAGGGGACGGTCAACATCACAATCGATTCCTACGGCATGATCACGGCCTCGGACCAATCGGGCAATGCCCTGGCCACGGCCCAGCTGACAATAACCGATTTTCCAAATCCGGCAGGGCTCATAAGCGTGGGCAGGAACCTGTTTCGCCAGAGCGAGGCCTCCGGAGACCCGGTTGAAGGCAACCCGGGCACGGACAGCTTTGGCACCCTGGCACAGGGGTTTCTGGAACAGTCAAACGTGGACGTGGTCATGGAGATGGTGGACATGATAGTGACCCAGAGGGCGTACGAGCTCAATTCAAAGGCCGTCCAGACGGCGGATGAAATGATGGGGATAGCAAACAATCTCAAACGTTAGGGGAGTCTTTTAAGGCCGGTATCATGAAAAGAAGAAAAACGACAGACATATCAGCGAGCATGCAAGGCCTTGTCTGGCTGTGCGTGTTTGCAGCAGTTTTTTCCTGTCTTGGAACCCGGTGCACTGTCTCGGCCCAGGGTCCGAATATGCAGCTTATGGATGCAGATGCCCTTTCGGAGAAATACGTAAGATTTCTCCAGTCCCATTCTTCCTGGCCTGCCGGCCAGATGGAAGTGCGAAACATCCGGATAAATCCCAGGAAGATATGGCTGCCCGAGGGGAAGGTTTCATACAGGATAGAGGAATCCGCAGGCGGTGCCCTGCTCGGAAAGGTCTCTTCCATGGTGACCATCCTGGTTGACGGAAAGCCGCTCCGACGGGCCAGGGCCTGTGCAGACATAGAAGTTTACAAAAAGGTGCTCTGCGCATCCAAGGGGTTCAGGAGGGGGCAGATCATAGGCCCGGGTGATGTGGCAATGGCCACCATGCCCCTTAGCAAGCTCAAAAGCAGGTATTTTGAGAGTATGGAGGAAATTGTCGGCATGGCGGCAAGGCGTACCCTTAGGCCAGGCCAGATAATAACTGCAGATGTTCTCACCAGGCCTGCGGCGGTGAAAAGGGGCAGCAGGGTGATGATAGTGGCTGAATCCCCGGTGATTACCGTAAGGGTCCCGGGGCAGGTGGAGGAAAAGGGTGCTGTAGGGGATTTTGTAAGGGTCAAAAATCTCGCCAGCCACAGGGTGATAATCGCAAGGGTGGCAGACAGCAGCACAGTGAAGGTCGATTTTTAGACGGGGAGGCAAGGCAATGAAGACTGAATGCACCTGTTTACCCCTGATCCTGCTGATATTGTCCATGCTTTCAGGGTGTGCAATCAACTCGCCCCCTCCCATAAGCCAGACGAACGATGCATCTTTTGCCCCGCTTCCGGTGGTGCCGTCCAGGCCCCACGAGGGTTCTCTTTTTGACCCGGATGCGGAAACCAGCCTCGTGGCGGATTTCAGGGCCAAGAGGGTGGGCGATGTCCTCACCGTCAGGATAGAAGAGGACCTAAAGGGTTCAAAGGACGTCAAGACCAAGACCGACAGGAAGTCAGAGGTCAACGTCGGGCTTACGGGCATCCTCGGCTGGGAATTCAACAAGAGGGTGCAGCCCAGGTATCCGGACGAAAAGGTGGATGCAGCAAAGGCCATAGGCGGCCTCGGCACCAACAAGTTCGACGGGCAGGGCGCAACTTCCGGCGACACCAGCCTTTCAGGCACCATATCTGTCAGGGTGGTGAAGCAGCTCCCTGGAGGAAACCTCCTCATCAGGGGCAGCAGGGAAATCAGCATAAACAATGAAACCCAGTACGTGGTGCTTACGGGGATTGTCAGGCCGGCTGACATAGAGCCTGGAAACGTGGTCTCCTCCACGAGGATTGCAGATGCGCGGATCAGTTATACCGGCGGCGGAGTGCTCAGCGAGATGCAGCATCCCGGCTGGCTGGGAAGGCTCATGGGAATAATAGCCCCGTTTTGACCCGAAGGCCCCAGGGGGTTGAAGACGGCACGAGTTGCCGGCAGGCCGACCGGAACATTTCCAGCCGGAGTGGCCCGTTCCTTGCACTTTTTCAGTAAAAAGCGCGGGAGAATTTTGGAACAGGCCAAAATCATGAAGGATTCAAGTATGTTTGAGCAAGCCGAAGAAAGATGTTTCATGGGAAGAATCAGCCGGGTGGCTGTTGTATTTGCCGTCCTGGGTCTTTTCTTCTCCAGCGGGGCATCACAGGCGGCCAGGCTCAAGGATATCGCCTATGTCCAGGGACTCAGGGAGAACCAGCTGGTTGGCTACGGCATCGTGGTGGGGTTGAACGGCACCGGAGACGGGACCCAGGCTAAATTCACCATCCAGTCCATTGCAAACCTCATGGAACGCATGGGCATCATCAATGTGGACCCCAAGCAGGTGAAGGTAAAAAATGTGGCAGGTGTCATGGTCACTGCCAAGATGCCGCCCCTTGCCAAGGTTGGTCAAAAAATTGACGTTGTGGTCTCCTCCATAGGAGATGCCAAGAGCCTTCTTGGGGGTACGCTCCTTCTGACGCCCCTCAAGGGAATAAACGGGGAGATTTATGCAGTTGCCCAGGGGCCTTTGAGCGTTGGCGGATATTCTGCAGGAGGCGCAGGGGCCAATGTCCAGAAGAATCATCCCACTGCCGGGAGGATTCCGAACGGAGCAACGGTCGAGCGGGAGATACCCGTGAACCTGCTGGCGAAGCAGAACCTGAAAATCAACCTTTATCAGCCGGATTTCACAACGGTTTCCAGGGTGGTTGATGCCATTAATGACAGCCTGGGAGCCGAATTCGCCAGGCCTGTCGATGCCGAAACCATAGACCTCAAGGTGCCACCGGAGTACGACGGCTCTCCCGTATCCCTCATGGCAGCCATTGAAAATGTGGAAGTGACACCTGATACCACCGCCAGGGTTGTCCTGGATGAAAGGACCGGGACGGTTGTCATGGGCAACCAGGTAAGGATCTCAACAGTGGCGGTGGCCCATGGAAACCTGAGTATACAGATCAAGGAAAGCCCCGGCGTTTCCCAGCCTGCACCATTTTCCAGGCGCGGACGCACTGTCGTGACCCCGAATACAGAAGTTCAGGTCAACGAAAGCGGGGGGAAGCTTGTCCTTCTGAACCAAGGTGCCACCATCGGCCAGCTGGTCGCAGCCTTGAATGCTGTGGGAGTTACTCCAAGGGATCTCATTGCAATAATGCAGTCCATCAAGGCATCCGGTGCCTTGCAGGCTGACCTTCAGGTGATCTGATAAAATGGAAATGATCAATCCTCTCTTAACGGAAGACGCCCTGTCCTTAACAAACAAGACTGCAGTAAAGGGCCCTGATACCGGGAACAAGGTAGATGACGCAAAGCTCAAGGAGGCCTGCCAGGGTTTTGAGGAGATTTTCATCAACATGATGCTGAAAGAAATGAGAAAAGGTATCCCCAGGAGCGGTCTTTTCCCTGAGAGCCTCCAGAAGGACATCTACACGGGAATGTTTGACCAGCAGATAGCAAGGGAGATCTCCACGGGAAAGGGGATTGGGATTGCGGAGATGCTCTATGAAAGGCTTTCCGGAAATTTGAAGTAAAAAAGAGTTTTTCCATGAATCGGAGAATAACCATGAAAAACAGGACGGTAGATATCACTGAATCTGAAGGCGGCCAGGAACGGACTCGTCTTCCCGAAAAGGCGCTGGATCTGATGGACAGCATTCTGAGATCCTGGACCCAACTGGATCAGTTGGTCCAGGCCGAGTGGAAGGCCGTTTTGAGGGGAGAATTCAGCACGATGTACAGGTTTTCCCGGGGAAAAGAGATCCTCTGTGACCACATTACCGGTTATGAAGAGGATCTGGCCTTTGTTTTAGAAGGGATATTGCCCCAGAAAACCGATCCTTCCCGCAACCTGATCTCCCTGCTTCTTGGTCACCTGGAATTTGGACAGGGAAAACGCCTCATGGATTTTCACACCAGGCGGGCCAACCTCAAGATAAAGGTGGCAATTACCAACAGGCGGACCATGACATGGGTCAGGGAAAGGATGGATCTTTCAAATGAACTCCTGGAGATCCTGACCGGCAACAAGCTCAGAAAATCCGCAACCTACCTTCCTCCTGGAAAGTCCATTGTTTACAGGAGGGCCCGGGATCCCCGGGGGCTTACCCTGGGGCCGAGAAACCGGGACAAAATGTCCCTGAATGACAAGGAAAGGTCCGGCGCAGGGGCCTCCAGGCATCCCGGAATGCAGGTTGAAAGATAAAAGGAGGAGCCCATGGCAGGCCTGACCAATCTTCTAAACATCGGTAAAGTCGGACTCCTGGCCCAGCAGACCAGCCTCCAGACCATTGGCCATAACATCTCCAATGTCAATACTCCTGGCTATTCAAGGCAGAATGTGGAGCTTTCCGCCAAGGATCCCACCCCCACTTTTATCGGGCCCATGGGAAACGGTGTGGATGCTACGGACATCGTGAGGGCCTATGACAGGTTTATCACCCAGACCCTCTTTGGCAAGACTTCTGACATGAGCGGGCTGGAAGCCAGGGTTTCAGGCATGCAGATAATAGAGGGAACCCTGAACGAAGTGGAGGAAAACGGCATAAACGGGCTCCTGGAAAGTTTCTGGAACGGGTGGGATGATCTGGCAAACAACGCGGAGGGAATGGCCGAGCGGACCACGCTTCTCCAGCGGGCATCCGCACTGGCCGAGGCCTTGAGGGACAAATACACGGCCCTGGCCAAGCTATCCAAGAATATAGACCTGAATATCGATTCCACCATAGGGGACATAAACCAGCTGACTGGCCAGATAGCGGAACTAAATGTCCAGATCGTTGCAGCCGAAGCAGGCCACCACTCTGCCAATGACCTGAGAGACCAGAGGGACCAGCTGGTAAACAGGTTGTCCCAGCTTGCCAACATCCATTATTTCGAAACCGAGAGAGGCTCCTATACGGTTTTGATAGGCCAGGGCAGCCCTCTTGTGGAAGATGACAGGGCATGGCACCTGGAAATGAGGGATGGAAGCGTAAACTGGCTGGGAAGTAACGGTCAGAAGTTCGAGCTTACCACCAGGGACATCAGTTCGGGGGAACTTGGTGGATGGCTGGACATCAAGAAGAGGCTTGAGCCAAGGGATCCAACGGAACTGGTGGGTTCTGCCGTCAACACCACCGGGGGCAAGGCGGTCAAGCTGGCTACTCTGTGGTCTGACGTGGATGGAGTTACGGTCACCGGGGGGTTCAACATCGCCGTTTCAGGAACGGACCGGGATGGTGCCCCGGTCAGCGGAACCTATGACAGCACCGTTGACGTGGATGGGGATGGCACTGCCGGTACCATTGGAGACTTTGCATCATACATAGAGAATCTGTACGCAGGAGACGTTCAGGTCACCATTACCTCCGATGGCAGGCTGAAGATCGAGGATATCAATCCAGGAGACGAACCGATCTCGTTCCAGATAGAAGATATTTCCGGCGGCATTACAGGGCTTGATCTCGGAAAGTTCGACGGATCCTATCCCCTGAGCTATATCGAGGAGTTGAACCAGATAGGTAAGCAACTGATAAAATATGTCAATGGTCAGCATAGCCAGGGAGTGGGCCTGATACCTCTCCAGGAAGCAACGGCAAATAATGCCGTTGAAAACCTGGCCCAACCCCTGGCACAGAGATCTTCTGGACTGGAGTTTTCAGGTGAGATCCAGAATGGAAGTTTTGATATATGGCTTTATGACGAATCGGGTAACCCGGTAGACCAGGATGCAGGAACTTCCGCAGTCAATGACCCGGTAAAAATTACCATTGACGGCTCCACCACCCTGAATTCCCTGATAAATGACATCAACGCAATAAGCGGCATAAGGGCCACTTCCCTTGACGGCAGACTCGTTATCTCCGTGGACGGTACGAATAACAATGTTGCTTCCTTCGCATTCGGAAATGATACATCCAATGTTTTAATGGCCCTTGGAATCAACAGCTTTTTTACAGGCAGTGATGCAAGCACCATAGATATAAACCAGGATCTGATCCATGATCCGAGACTGGTGGCCGCAGCTCGGATAGAAGGCCCTGGGGCGCCGTCCGCGTCATCTGTGCCTGTTGTGGAGCCGGAAAGGCCCCTTGGGCTCCATATCGGAGATGGAAATGCCGGTATTACCATTTCAGGTCCTGGTGGTTCAATAGTCCATACCATTCCCGTCCACAATAACACCGGCCAGGTAGACAGCCTGGATGACATCCTGGCCAGTATTCAGTCACTGGATGGTATTGAACGTGCCTGGGTCCAGGACGGACGAGTCCATATAGAGGCAGAAACCGGTTTTGAGATAACCGGACTTTCAGACCCGGGATCTACGAATTTGTGGACCTATTTGGGTATGAGCGTGACCACGCCTTCTGAACAGGTTTCTGGAGGCTTCAATGTCGACAGGACCTTTGATGGGATAGACACCCTCGATACCGGCGTAAGCAATGGGATTCTTTCCATAATGCTTTACGATGAAAATGGAGTTCCCCTGGATGCCGATCCAACCACGCCTGCGGTAACAGATCCGGTGCAAATAAATATAAATACCGGAGACAGTCTCTCGGATATCCGGACGGCCATTGACAGCCAACCCAATCTGAGAGCAGTTATAGAAGACGGAAAGCTCCAGATATACGCTGCCGGAGAGGCTGCCTCCTTTGCCTTTACAGACGATACCTCGGGCCTCATGGATTACCTGAATCTTTACACGCCAGCCGGAGGAGGCCTGAACCCCGCCAACAACATGAATGCACTGGCCCTCCGGGACCTCAACCGGAAGCCCGTGGAAGACCTGGA
This sequence comes from uncultured Thermodesulfatator sp., assembly GCA_964478865.1. Classification (GTDB taxonomy): domain Bacteria; phylum Desulfobacterota; class Dissulfuribacteria; order Dissulfuribacterales; family QOAL01; genus QOAL01. The sequence goes on along the minus strand of CAYZJS010000126.1, from coordinate 15,629 downwards.
TGATGCCACGCTCAGCCAGGCCTACCAGGGCCTGGTGGGAAAGGTGGGCATACATACAAGGACCTTCAAGCTGGACCTTGATTTCACCAAGGGGGCAGTCAGCGACCTCAGGGCCAAGAGGGAGGACGTATCGGGGGTTTCCATAGATGAGGAGCTGTCAAACCTGCTCAAGTTCCAGCATGCCTATACTGCAGCGGCAAAGCTCATAAAGGCCGCAGACGAGATGTTTCTTTCTCTTCTGAATGCCAAGTAGTTCTCGATGCATTTTCCAGCGACCATAAGACAGGGGTGAAATCATGAGAGTGACAATGAATACCATGTACAGCCAGATAAACATGGACTTATCAAGGCTTACCGAACGCCTTGCCAACCTGACCGACAGCATCTCTTCGGGCAAGCAATATCAGGTCCCATCGGACGCCCCGGTAAAACTGACTCATGCCCTGGAATTAAGGGATTCCCTTGCGGAAACCGAACAGTACAAGAGGGATATATCCTATGGCAACGGCTGGGTAATGGCCACGGAAAATGTCATGACGCATGTTACCGACAGGCTTACCAGGGCGAAGGAGCTGGCAGTACAAGCGGCAAACGATACGCAGAATGCAGGAACAAGGAGGGCAATAGCCCAGGAAATAAAGGCAATACTCGAAGAGGTGGTAAGCCTGGGCAATACAAAACTGGGCGACAGGTTTATAATGGCAGGCACCAGGACCACCGGGTATCCCGACGGAGAAAGGCCGTTTGTTATGGACCGGGATATGAATGTCACGTATCATGGAAACCAGGAGGATATCACCCTTGACGTTTCCTCGGGCAAGAAGCAAAAGATCAACCTGGACGGGAAGACCAGCCTTATGGAAAGCGGTTCCTTCCAGGCACTTAAAGACCTCTATGACAGCCTGATGGCGAATAGCCAGCCAAACATAGAAAATGCCCTGGGTAAGATCGACCAGTCCATAAATTACGTTAGTGACAAGACCTCGGAGCTTGGTGCAATGGCCAACTCACTGGAAGTCAAGGATGAAATGGCTGATTCCATTGGTGTTATCAACAGGCAGGTCCTGTCGGACGTGGAGGATACGGACATGATAGAGGCCATAAATTCCCTCAATGCGACCCAGACTGCTTACCAGGCAGCCCTGGGGGCTGCATCCAAGGTTATGCAGGTGACCTTGGCCGATTATCTTTAGGGGCAGGCTCCAGGTTATCCGGAACATTTCTTAATGCCAGGGAGGGCGACTTGTTAATATTTTCCAGGAAGGCAGGCGAAAAGATAAGGGTAGGGGATGACATAGAAATAGTGGTCCTGGAGATGAAAAAGGGCAAGGTTCGGCTGGGCATAAACGCCCCGAGAAAATTTGCCATTCACAGGGAAGAGGTCTACCAGAAGATACTGGAAGAGAACCGGCTGGCTGCGGCAAGTGCCGTGAACCAGGGCCTGGATCTGGATGATTTAACGGGTTGAAAGTGGCGGCCCCTTTTCAAGCAAGCCTTAAAACCGTATGAAAGTGAAGATATAGATGAAGGTAGAAACCACAAGATTCGGTCCAATAGAAATAGACGAGGAAAAGGTTTTCCTGTTTGAAAAGGGTATACTCGGTTTTCCGGAAGACCAGCGTTATGCCCTGCTGCCGCATAGCGAAAATTCACCTTTTTTCTGGCTCCAGAGCCTGGACAGCCCGGATCTGGCCTTCGTGGTCATCAATCCCGCCCTCATTGTGGAAGATTACAGCTTTGAGATCCCGGATGAAATGGGAAGGGAGCTTGAGCTGGAGGAGTCATCCCAGGCCGAGGTACTGGTGCTGGTGACCTTCCGGCAAGGAAACGGTGAAAAACCCTTGCATCTTTCTGCCAACCTTCTGGGCCCCCTGATCATAAACGTGAAGAACAGGCGTGCCTGCCAGGCAGTCCTTGACCCCAAGAAGTACCCGGTGCGTTTCGAATTTTCGTAGGATTTCCGCCTTACGGTTAAGGCTTCCCTCCCCCTTGGTCGAGGTGTTTTTTAACAAAGCACCATTGTCATGAGTGGATGTTTGGTGTTAATAAGTCAAGCATGAAATGTCCATTTTGCGACCACGAAAGTTCAAAGGTGGTGGATTCCAGGCCGGCCAGAAACGGCAGGGCCATCAGGAGGCGCCGCGAGTGTCTCAACTGTGCCGAGCGCTTCACCACGTACGAACAGCTGGAAGAATTCCAGCCCATGGTGGTAAAGAAGGATGGCCGCCGTGAGCCCTTTGAGAGAAGAAAGGTGATCGAGGGTATCCTGAAGGCCTGCGAGAAGCGTCCCATAAGTGTCAGCCAGGTGGAATCCTTCGTGGATGAACTGGAAAGGTTTATACAGGAAAGGGGTGCTGCGGAGATAGACAGCCGTATCATTGGTGAAAGGGTCATGTCACAGCTGCGCGACTGGGATGACGTGGCCTATGTCCGCTTTGCCTCGGTCTACAAGCAGTTCAAGGATCTTAAGGAATTCATGGAGCAGCTCCAGGAACTCCTTGCAAAGGATTCTGCCTCCTGATTGCCGGAGATCTGCTCCTCCCGTTTTTTTCTTTTTTCAGGTTATTGTCCGCCTGAGTGAAATATCCAGACAATTTTCTTGCAAAACCCCCGGGCTTTGACTAAAAAATCAGTCCGGAGAAGAATTCCCCGGTTTTTTCAAAAAGTCGGGGAAATGCCCCGGACAGTTTGTTGGAACAGGGAGGAAAAGATCTTTCTTTTCCGGTAATTGTTGCCGAGCAGCTCAAATCTTTTAAATAAACAGGAGTCTTTCTTGCCATGCCTAAGGCCTTAAGATGGAAATTTGCCCTTTTAGCGTTTCTAGTGGTGGCTTCGGTAGTTCTTGTCATTCCTTCTTTTTATCCCAATACACCACAGTGGTTCAAGAAATACGTATACCAGGAAGGCCTGAAACTCGGTCTTGATCTCCAGGGCGGCATGCATCTCATCCTCAAGGTGGATGTGGATCAGGCCGTAAGGAATGCTGCAGAACTCTACAGCCAGGACCTCAAAGACGCCCTGAAGCGGCAGAATATTACGGTTGTCAAGAGAAAGAGCGAAAATCCGGATGAAATAGTCCTAGCCATACCAAACAAGAGCGCCCTTGAAAAGATCAAGGAGGTGATAAAGGAAGACTTCCCGAACCTCCAGATAAAGGCCATCAACGAGGAAGCCAGGTTCCCCACCATAACCCTGACGCTTTCGGAAAAGGAAGAAAAGTTCATCAGGGAACATGCAGTTGAGCAGTCCCTGGAGATCATCAGGAACAGGATAGACCAGTTCGGTGTCACCGAGCCGGTGATAGTCCGCCAGGGCGAGGAAGAGATCGTCGTCCAGCTGCCTGGCGTAAAGGACCCTGAAAGGGCCCTGAAGTTGATCGGGCAGACGGCACAGCTGGAGTTCAAGCTTGTTGACGACGATGCAACAGTCGACCTCAGAAGCCTTATCAGAAAGGCCGTGGAAAGCGGAAGGCTCCCGGCGAGGTATGACGTGAACCAGCTGAATGCCGTCTTGAAGGGCCAGATCCCCAGGGGAGACAGGATCTACTTCCTGAAGGATGTTGATCCCCAGACGGGCAGGGTCAGCAACGTGCCCATTCTCCTGAAAGACAAGACCCTCATGACGGGTGATGCGGTAAAGACTGCCCATGTCCGCATAGGCGGCAACTATAACGAGCCTTACGTGGCCCTGGACCTCACCGACAGGGGTGCCAGAATATTTGAGAAGATCACGGAGGAGAACGTGGGCAAGCGCCTGGCCATAGTCCTTGACGGGGTGGTGCGTTCCGCCCCGGTGATCCGTGAAAAGATCGGAGGAGGCCATGCGCAGATTTCCGGCTCCTTTACCCACGAGGAGGCGGCAGACCTGGCCATCGTCCTGAGGGCAGGTGCACTTCCGGCACCGGTGAAGATCATCCAGAACGTCACCGTCGGCCCGTCCCTTGGCCGCGACTCCATCCAGAAGGGTCTTCTGTCCGGCCTGGCCGGGGCCTGTTTTGTCATACTCTTCATGGTGGTCTACTACAGGCTATCAGGTTTCATTGCCGATATTGCAATGCTCCTGAACCTGGTGTTCCTCATGGCAGTGCTGGCGCTCTTCCAGGCCACGCTGACCCTTCCCGGCATTGCAGGTATCATACTTACCATCGGCATGGGCGTGGATTCGAACGTGCTCATATTCGAACGAATGCGCGAGGAAAAGGCCCTGGGAAAACCCCTGAAGGCCTTTATAGACGGAGGCTACGACAAGGCCTTCTGGACCATCGTGGATGCCCACGTCACCACCCTTATCACGGCCCTGGCGCTTTTCCTCTTTGGTACGGGCCCCATCAAGGGTTTTGCAGTCACCCTTTCCGCAGGTATCATCATAAACCTATTTACCGCAATCTATGCCACGAGATGGGTCTATGACCTCCTTCTCTACAAGAAGGCCCTCAAGGACCTGTCCTTCATGCAGATAGTGAAGAAGACGAGCATAGATTTCATCGGGAAGAGGAACATTTCCCTGGCCATCTCCGCCGTGCTGGTGGCAACGGGGATCTTCGCCTTCGTCCAGATAAACAGGGGCGTTGCAAACCTGGGCGTGGACTTTGCGGGAGGCACCATGGTGCAGTACAAGGCGGACAAGGCCTTTGGCCTGGAAAAGGTGAGGGCGGCCCTTCAGCAGGCCGGACTTTCCGGATATGCACTCCAGGAAGTGCCCAAGGAAAACAGCCTGATAGTCAGGGTCAAAAAGTCCGTGGCAACCGTGGGAGACATTGAGGCCAGCATCACCAGTGCCCTGAAAAAGGGCATGCCAGGCTACAAGTTCACCATCGAAAGCAAGACCGAGATCGGATCCACCGTGAGCAGGGAGCTCAGGAAGAAGGCCATCACCGCCATCTTGATCTCGCTTGCAGGCATCATTGGATACCTGGCCTTCAGGTTCAACTTCAGCTTTGGAGTGGCAGCGGCAATTGCCACGTTCCACGACGTCCTGGCAGTACTGGGGGTGTTCTATATCCTGGACAAGGAGATCACCCTTCTCATCGTAACAGCGCTTCTCACCCTGGCCGGTTACTCCCTGACAGATACCGTGGTGGTGTTTGACAGGATCAGGGAAAACCTCAAGAAACACAGAAAGCTGTCATTTGCGGAGATAATAAACAGAAGCGTCAACGAGATGCTGAGCCGCACCATAATCACGTCGGTCACCACCCTGATCGTGGTGTTGTCTCTCTACTTCTTCGGCGGAGTGGTGATTCACGATTTTGCCCTGGCCCTCATGCTGGGAATCATCGTGGGAACCTATTCGTCAGTATTTGTGGCAAGCCCCATAGTGTACATATGGCACAAGGGCAAGGCGCCGAAATAGGCAGCAGCGGGTTCTTGTATCCGGACCACGTATCCGCCGGTTCTGTGCAGGCAGGGTGATGGAACAGCTGGAAATCAAGGGGGGGCATGCCCTGAAGGGACGCATAAGGATCAGCGGGGCCAAGAACGCCGCCCTGCCTATGCTTGCAGCCACCCTTCTGGCCGGGGGAACCTTCCGGCTCAGAGATGTCCCGTCCCTGGAGGATGTCAATATCTTCATAAAGCTCCTGGAAGAGCTCGGTTTTTCCTGCGAAAAGGAGGAAGATGGCATCCTTTTAATAGATTCTTCCGGTTTGTCCAGGCACGAGGCACCTTACGAGCTGGTCCGAATGATGCGGGCTTCCGTGCTTGTGCTCGGGCCCTTGACTGCAAGGCTCGGAAAGGCCAAGGTCGCACTCCCCGGCGGCTGTGCCATCGGTGCAAGGCCCATAGATTTCCACCTGAAGGGCCTTGAACTCATGGGAGCCAAGCTCAAGCTCCGGGAAGGTTACGTGGAGGTGAAGGCAAGGCGTCTTTCAGGTGCCAGGATCTATTTTGACATCCCTTCCGTCACCGCAACGGAAAACCTGATGATGGCAGCCTGCCTGGCAAGGGGTGTCACCACCCTTGAAAATGCAGCCAGGGAGCCGGAGGTGGTGGCCCTGGGACACATGCTCCAGGAGATGGGGGCGCACATAAAGGGCCTTGGAAGCGAGACCATAAGGATAGAAGGGGTGAGGGAACTGGGCCCTGTGGACTGGAAGATAATACCCGACAGGATAGAGGCGGGCACGTATCTCATGGCAGTGGGGGCAGCAGGCGGAAGGCTGGTGCTGGAAAATACCGTTCCCGCCCACCTGGAAGCCGTGATGGATAAGCTGAAAAGCGCCGGTCTTGCCATAGATATCCTGGATGAGGCCAGCATCAGGGTAAAGAGGAAGGGCAGGCTCAGGAGTGTTGACGTGAAAACCCTTCCCTACCCCGGTTTCCCCACTGATCTCCAGGCACAGATCATGGTACTTATGGCCCTTGCCGGAGGGCTGAGCGTGATAACAGAGACCATATTCGAAAACCGCTTCATGCATGTGGCAGAACTGAGGCGCCTGGGCGCTGACATACGGATCGAGGGCAGGAGTGCCATAGTCAGGGGTGTTTCGTCCCTTACCGGTGCACCGGTCATGGCAACTGACCTCAGGGCCAGCGCCTGCCTGGTCCTGGCCGGGCTTGCCGCCAAGGGAAAGACGGTTGTAGGCGGCCTGAACCATCTGAACAGGGGATATGAAAACATGGATGAAAAGCTCTGTGCCGCAGGGGCCGTGATGAAGCGTGTAAGAATTGAAGAGAGCACCTGACATGCAGCCTGAATTTCCCGTACTCTTTGACAGCTTCGGCAGAAAGATGACCTACCTTCGCCTTTCTGTTACCGACAGGTGCAACCTGCGCTGTTTCTACTGCATGCCCCAGGCGGATTTCAACTGGATGCCCCACCACAACATATTGCGCTTCGAGGAAATTGTTCGCCTGGTAAAGGTCCTTGCCCTTCAAGGGGTCAGGAAGATCCGACTGACCGGTGGGGAACCGCTGGTGAGAAGGGATGTCATCAGGCTGATGGAGGGCATCTCGAACCTGGAGGGGGTGGAGGAGCTGTGCCTGACAACCAACGGCGTGGAGCTTTCCAGGCTTGCCGAGAGCATTTTCAGCCTCGGCGTAAGGCACATAAACATAAGCCTGGATACCCTGAAAAGAGAGCGCTTCCAGGCGATTACCGGGCGGGATCTCTTCGATAATGTTTGGGACGGGATACAGAAATGTGTTTCCCTGGGGTTTTCGCCCATAAAGATCAACTTTGTCATGATGAAAGGGAAAAATGACGATGAAATAACAGATTTTGCCCTTTTGTCTGCAAAATTTCCAATAGAAGTCCGTTTTATAGAATTTATGCCTGTGGGTAAGGATTCCAATTGGGGAGCCGGATATTTCCTGTCTTCAGACCAGGCGAAAAAGGGCATAGAGGAAAGGCTTGGAAGGCTTGAGCCTGAAGAGAGGACGAAAAATTCCGGTCCTGCAGAACGTTACAGCCTCCAGGGAGGCCAGGGAACAATAGGTTTTATAAGTCCGCTCAGTCACAGGTTCTGCCGCGAGTGCAACCGGCTCAGGATAACCGCTGACGGAAGGCTCCGTCTCTGCCTTTTTTCCGACAAGGAAGTTCTCCTGAGAGACATGCTCCGCAGTCAGATCAGTGACGGGGAACTTGCGGAATTCTTATCCGGGGCTGTTATGCGGAAACCGGCCAGGTACCTGGTACAAGAGCAGGAAGTGCCGTCATGTGACCGGCAGATGTCATCAATAGGCGGTTGAAATAAAAAAGACAGGAGGAACCATGATAATCCTTGAAGATCTCCTTTACACCGAGGAGCATATATGGGTAAAACCCGATAACAGGCAGGAAAGGGCCGTGGTGGGCATAACGGATTTCGGCCAGGAGCGGATCGGGTCGATAGCTTCCGTAGATCTGCCGGAAGCCGGGGACGAATTCGTGGAAACAGACTGTTTTGCCACGGTGGAAAATTCCATGGGCGAGGTCACGGAGCTCTTTTGTCCCATTTCCGGCAGGGTGCTGTCTGCCAACGACCAGTTGATAGATTCTCCTGAAATGATCAATGATGATCCTTACGACGACGGATGGCTCATGGTGCTGGCCGTGGCCCAGCCCCAGGAACTGGACGACCTGATGGGGCCGGACGAATACGAAAAATTCGTGGAAGAGCTGAAGATAAAGGAAAGCGAGCAGCTTGAAGATGAAGACGACGCCCTGGAGGTGGTTGAGGAATGACAGTCAAGAACGCCTTTCTTTTCCCGGGCCAGGGTTCCCAGTACGTGGGAATGGGGAAGGATTTCCTCCAGCAGGTCCCGGGTGGCAGGGAGCTTTTTGACGTGGCTGAAGAAGTGACCGGGGTGCCGGTTGCCTCGCTCTGCCTGGAAGGGCCCATGTCGGAGCTTACCAAGACCAGGAACCTGCAGCCCTGTCTCACTGCCGTGGATATCCTTTGCTGCCAGGCTGCGGGTGATGCCGGGATAGAAGCCCATGCAGTGGCTGGTCACAGCCTGGGCGAATATCCGGCCCTGTGGGCTGCCGGCATGCTGGACACCAGGGCAGTATTTCAGCTGGTGAAATCCAGGGGTGAGTTCATGGACGGGGCCGCTTCCCTCAATCCGGGGGCCATGGCAGCCGTGATCGGGCTTGAAAGAGACGCCCTGGAGCGGCTCGTCGACAAGGTAAGGGCCGGGCATCCGGGTGTGCTTGCCCTTGCCAATCACAATTCCAGGGAGCAGATAGTGGTGACCGGGGAGAAGGAACTTGTGGGCAAGCTCTGCCAGGCCGTCAAGGATGCGGGTAAGCGAGCCATCCCCCTGAAGGTATCTGGGGCCTATCACAGTCCGCTCATGAAGCCTGCCGCCGACAGGTTCGGGCAGGTCCTGGCAGGTGTTTCTTTCAGGGACGGTTCCATTCCCCTTTACAGTAATGTCACTGCCGAACCGGAAAATTCAGGTGCCGTGATGCGCAGGCTTATGGCAGAACAGATATGTTCACCTGTAAGGTGGTTTGAAATAATAAACAACATGTACAGGGACGGGGTGCGAAACTTCATTGAACTTGGACCCAAAAAGGTCCTTACCAACCTTGCCGGGAAGTGTCTCGGTCCCGAGGTGAAGGATGCGCGTTTTTTCAACGTGGAAACCCCCGGGGATCTGGACGGGCTTAAGGCAGAAATGTCGCGGAGCCTTTGACCCCGCGGCAGGAACTTCTCAGGAAATTAAGTATAATCGGAGCTTACAGGATGTATTTTTTCAATAGACAAAAAACAGGTACTGGTCTCAAATGCAGGCGTTGCGGAGAGGAACTGGAGCTTTGCAGGCGCTGAAGGAATATAGCCCTGAGGTGTCAGGGCTGCGGTAGCATGTTCCAGATAAGGGACTATTCAGGTGAAATGACGGAGGAACTTGCCCATGCCCTTGCCTTTGCCAGGGTAGACAGGATTTAAAAGCCTTTACCATCGCCGGAAAGTGGACAAGAAAAAGAAGAAAAAGCAGAGAAAAGGAAAGGCCTGGCAGGAGATCAGGGTATTGTCCGATTTCCTGGACTCTGATTTGACCCCGGATGCCTGCTACAACATCACCTCTGCCCACGGGCTAATGACCGGGATCGTGATAGGGCCCGAGATTATCACGCCTTCGAGATGGCTGCCTGTTCTCCTGGGTGAGACTGAAGACCAGAGCGTGCAATATATCAGCCTGAAACATGCCGAAAAGATACATGGCCTGATTTTTCGGATGTATAACAGGATAGTCAGGCAGTTTGAAGTAGATGCAGGCGGTTTCCGGCCGCTTCTCGAAAGCCGGGGTGAAACCAGCCGGGAGGCCATCTACAACTCCATGAAGGACTGGTGCTCGGGTTTTTTGGAGACAGTGATAATGGAGTTGGAGGCCTGGGAAGAGCTCACCGAGGACCCGGATCACGCATGGCTCTTGGACATACCCTTGAGCTTCGGCACCAGCGAGGGCCGGAAGGACGCCAGGAAGCTTACCGAGGAGCAGTTACACGAAAACGCCCGGTTGCTTCCGGAGATCCTGGAAGCCATATATCTCTACTGGCTCGAAAGAAGAGTGCCGCCGGAAGACCTCTTTCACTGAAACCAGGCATCCGCCATCCTTCAGGGCACGGCCTGCTTCAGGTTGATGTGCCCATCCAGCAGGCCTTGGCTGCCGGTTCCTTTCCCCTGTGCCAGCTTTACAATGGCCTCGTTCAGCCTCTGGATCCCCGTGCCTTTTTGGGCCGAAATGAATATTGCCCCGGGCCATTTTCTCCCGAGCCTGGATAGGGTGGTCCCGTCGGCCCGGTCGATCTTGTTGAATACCAGGAGAACGGGTTTAGATTCGAGTTCCATTTCACCAAGTATCTCTTCTGTGGCCAGGACCTGTTCATGGATGAACGGGCTTGATGCATCCACCACGTGAATAAAGGCGGTGGAGTCTTCCAGCTCTTCCAGGGTGGCCTTGAAGGCCGTCTTTATGTCAGGCGGCATGTTGGTTATGAAACCTACCGTGTCTGAAAGGAGGACCTTGCAGCCATCCAGGAAAAGGGCCTTTGTGGAAGGATCAAGGGTTGCAAAGAGTTTGTCCTGGACAAGGACGGTGCTCTTGGTAAGCCTGTTCAGCAGTGTCGATTTTCCCGCATTGGTGTATCCGATTATGGAAAAGACGGGTATCCGTTCCCGCCCTCTTTTTTTCCGCATCTGGCTGCGCTGTTTTTCAAGGCCCTTTAACGCCTTTTCAAGGGATGAGATCCTCTGCTTTATCCTCCTCCTGTCCACCTCCAGCTTTGTTTCCCCGGGGCCCTTGCCGCCGATGCCTCCCATGAGCCTGGACATGGCAGTGCCCCTGCCCACGAGCCTCGGGAGAGTGTAGCGGAGCTGTGCCAGTTCCACCTGGATCTTTCCTCCCCTGGTCTTTGCGTGCCTGGCGAATATGTCCAGGATGAGCTGGGTTCGGTCTATGATCTTTAGATCCATCATCCTGGCGATGTTGTTTGCCTGCCTGGGGCTGAGGTTCTGGTCGAAGATAACCATGGAAACGCCCAGGTACAGGCCGGAGACAAGTATCTCTTTCAGCTTGCCCTTTCCCATGAGGTGCGCCGGATTGTAGCGGGAAACCCTCTGGTATATCTTTTCGACTACCTGGACGTTGGCCGTTTCGGCAAGTCTCTGGAGCTCGTCCAGGCTCCTTCTGGCATATTCCTCCCCGTGCGGGCTGGCATGCACCAGTATTGCCCGTTCTTCAGCTCCCTTGAGTGCCCTCAGCCTGCAGAGGCGTTCTATTTCCTGTTCAAGCTCCCTTATGAAATGGTGAAACTGGAAGGGGAGGTCAGCGACCCGGCGGAAGGTTTCCACTTCCCACTTTCGCCCATCCGGGCCTGGAGGCAGGAGATATGCCAGGTGCAGCCGGTGGGGGAGGCCCTTGTGCACACCTATCACCATCATGGCATCCAGCCGCAGGAGCGCAAGGTCTGTCAGGTCCTCGCTGGTGATGACGTGGTTTTTCCCGAGGCCGGTTCGAATACACCTTAGACCCTTCAGCCGGTAGCTGCCCCTTCTGAAATACTGGAGGTCAGGTATGAATATGCCGTGTCGGTCTCCAGCAATTACGTGGGTTATGATTCCTTTTCTGTTGACGAGAATGGCGATCTGGCGGGCCAGTGCCTGTGATATTTCCGACATGGCCCTGGCAGCCTCATGGGTGATGATATCCGATGTGGGGATGCGTTTTCTGTATAGTCGTTCCAGGGCCTTTTTGTGGCTGGGAGAAAGTCCTTTTGTGTTTCCGTAAATTTTTGCTATAGTCTATTCACCTCACGCTTTTAGCGGTTTACTGCAAGGCGGTCTTTTTTGGCCTGCAGTGCTTTAACCTTAACTATATGTACTGAAAGACATTTTTGACAAGATTTTTTTCAAGGTTCCGATGGGGGAAAAAGAGAAAAAGAGGACTCGTTTTGTGGCCGTTGCCAACCAGAAGGGAGGGGTGGGAAAGACCACCACTGCCGTGAACCTGGCTGCCGGCCTTGCCATGCTCGGCCAGAAGGTGCTGCTTGTGGACTGTGACCCCCAGGCCAATGCCACTAGTGGACTGGGCATTAACCTGGAAGACGGGGACAGGCACCTGTACCATGTCCTGACCGGAGCCGTCTCGCTGGAGGATGCCATTAAATCCACGGTGCAGCAGGGGCTCCATGCCGTGGCCGCCCACCAGGATCTTGTGGGAATAGACATAGAGCTTGCCGGAAAGGACGAAAGGGAGATAGTCCTGAAGGCCCTGTTGAAGACCATCTCAGGCTATGACTACGTCATAATGGACTGTCCCCCCTCTTTGGGCCTCATGACCATAAATGCGCTCACTGCGGCAGATTCCGTCCTCATACCCCTTCAGTGCGAGTATTACGCCCTGGAAGGCCTGAGCCAGCTGGTACAGACCATCAGAATCGTCAAGAACCGGCTGAATCCCAGGCTTCACATAGAAGGACTGCTGCTGACCATGTACGATCATCGAACCAGGCTCGGCTACCAGGTGGCAAGGGAGGTCCGCGTGCATTTCAGGGACCTGGTATACAGGACCACGGTGCCCAGGAACATAAGGCTGAGCGAGAGCCCCAGCCATGGCAAGCCGATCTATCTTTACGATCCGAGATCCAAGGGGGCAGAGAGCTATCTTGCCCTTTCCAGGGAATTTCTTACCAGAAACCGGAGGCAGTTATGACCCGGAAATCCGGCCTTGGCAGGGGGCTAGATTCCCTGCTTTCCAGCCAGGATATTTTTGATGCCGAGGCGCCTGGATTCTTTCTTTGCCCAATTGAAAAGATCAGGCCAAATCCCATGCAGCCCAGGCAGACTATCAGGGATAAATCGCTTGACGGGCTTGCCGCATCCATCAAGGCCAAGGGCATACTACAGCCCCTCGTGGTAACCGAGGAAGAGGGCTTTTATCAGATCATAGCCGGTGAAAGGCGCTGGAGGGCAGCACAGAAGGCCGGGCTTAAGAAGATCCCGGTGGTGCTGAGAGACGCGGACGGCAGGGAGGCCCTGGAGCTTGCGCTCATAGAAAACATCCAGCGCGAGGATCTGAACCCGGTTGAGGAGGCCCTTGCATACAAGCGGTTCTTCAAGGACCTCGGATTGAACCAGGCCCAGATAGCTGCAAAGGTGGGCAAGGACCGTTCCACCATTGCAAACATGCTCAGGCTCCTGAACCTGCCCGAGGAGATCCTCCAGGATATTGCAGACGAAAGGATAACCACCGGGCATGCCAAGGCCATACTCATGCTGGAGGGCAGGGCCCTGCAGAAGCGGCTCAGGGACGAGATTATAAAAAAGGCCCTGTCGGTACGCCAGGCGGAAGAGCTGGCCAGGAGGCTGAAGGAGGCCGGAAACCGCAGGAAAAAGCCCAGGCAGAGGGACCCGGATATCGAGCACCTGTGCCAGGAGCTAAGCAGGATTGTGGGCGCAAGGGTCAATATCGTTACTGGCAAAAGGGGTGGAAAGCTCGAGATCAGCTGCAGGAACAGGAAGGAACTCGAAAGGCTCATCCAGCTTATAAAGGAACTGGAAAGATAGGAGTTTTCGGGTTAGGTAGCGGCGCATTTTTAAAGGCACCAGGCCTTAAATCCAGTAGACAGGGTATCTGCTCACAGGGCACTTGCATCTAGTGCGTTGTCGGGCACTTGAAGTACAGGAAGTAGCTTTTCGTACCCTCCGCCTTGTATCTGTAGCACCCTGTAAGCAGATACATTTCAGGCAGTTTTGCGATAATACCCCAAAGAACCCTGCGGGGAATTACTATACAGGAGATCGGAAACCGTGGAACAAATCCTGGTAAAGGCAGAAGAGGTAGAAATAAAGACAGCCCTTCTCGTTCAGCAGGCAAACAGGTTCCTGCCAGAAGACGTGCTAGGCCGTCTTGAGGCCGCAAGGCATGAAGAAAGGGATCCGGGCGCAAGGCTCATTCTCGACATAGTGCTGGAAAATGCCGCCCTTGCTGCCCGTACCGGGCTTCCGGTGTGCCAGGATACAGGGATAGACGTGGTGTTTGTTGACATGGGCCCGGACTGTTCCATCCAGGGAGACCTGGAAACTGCCATAAACAGGGGAATTTCACAGGGGACTAGGCAGGGTTACCTCAGAAATTCCGTGTGCGATCCTGTCACAAGGAAGAATACCGGGGACAATACCCCGGCTGTGATTCATCTGTCCATGTCATCCAGGCCCGGTTTAAGGATCGAGATTCTTCCAAAGGGATGTGGAAGCGAGAACATGAGTGCGCTGAAGATGCTTCCCCCTTCTGCAGGGCTTGAGGGTGTTTCGGATTTCGTGGTTGAAAGGGTCAGGGCCGCTGGCCCGAACCCCTGTCCGCCTGGAGTCATCGGGGTGGGCATGGGCGGGACAATGGAACAGGCGGCCCTCCTTTCAAAGAAGGCGCTTTTAAGGCCTATGGGCGCCCCAAGCCCCCGCCGTGACCTGGCTGAACTTGAAAGCTCGCTACTTTCCAGGATAAGGGGGCTCGGTATCGGACCCCAGGGCCTTGGAGGGGATACCACCACCCTTGCCGTGGCCGTGGAGGCCTTTCCATGTCACATTGCAAGCCTGCCGGTGGCGGTCAACATCCAGTGCCATGCAGCAAGGTGCGCAAGGGCCCGCTTCGTCGGCGGCGCTTGGGAGGAGGAACGCGTGGAACCCGGTCATTTCAGGGCGCCAACTGGAGCCCTTTCCTCCCTGCTCGGCCTGGCAAGCCCCCTGGAGCTTCCCCTTTCCAGGGAGAAGGTGGCAGGCCTGAGGGCGGGAGACTGGGTAAAGCTTTCAGGCAGGGTGTTTACAGGCAGGGACCAGACCCACAGGCGGCTTTGCAGCCTCCTGGACCAAGGGCGTCCGCTGCCGGTGGACCTTTCGGGTGAGCTGATCTATTACGTTGGCCCGTCTCCTGCTCCGCCCGGCCACGTCATAGGCTCCGCCGGGCCCACAACCAGCTACAGGATGGATGCCTATACCCCGAAGATCCTGGCCCAGGGGGTCCTGGGAATGATGGGAAAGGGAAAGAGGTCTGCCCAGGTTGTCCAGGCCATAAGGGACAGCGGGGCAGTTTATCTTGCAACCATTGGTGGTGCAGGTGCATTTCTTTCAGGCTGCATAAAGAAATGCCGGGTTGCCGCCTTTAAAGACCTTGGTCCAGAGGCCCTCTATGAACTTGAAGTGGAGGATTTCCCCGCAATAGTGATAAACGATCCGCAGGGAGGGGATTATTACAGGACGGTGGGCTCTGCCTGACCCGTTTCTTGAGGCTATTTCTTCCTTACCTTGATCTTTTCCACTACCTTCCGGTAATAGACCTGGTTTACTTCCAGGTTTATGGGCCTGGACCTCAGCATGTTGGCCTTGGTGACCAGTATGTTGAGCTTGGTGACCTGGCGGTAGCGCTCCCTTTCGTCCTGGAGTTCGTCCAGGAGGTCCAGGGCGTTTTTTATCTCCTTTTCCGTCTGTAGTTCAGGAGGGATGAAGCCGGCGTTTTTCAGCATCTTGTAGGCCATCCGCAGGTCCTCAGGGACCATGGAATCATCCTCAAAGACTATGGGCTTGCCCTTCCCCGGAAGGTTTTCAAACTGCCCTTGCCTTATTGCCTCTTTTATCCTCTTTTCTGCAAGGCGTTCAAAGAAGAAGATGCTCATGTTGGTAGCTTGCCACTGGTTTGGGCCCGGCCCTG
>CAYZJS010000125.1:0-25413 GCA_964478865.1 uncultured Thermodesulfatator sp. | reverse complement strand
CAAGGGTCGATCCCCGCGTGTGCGGGGGAGGCCGGTACCGTCTCCAAAAAGACCTCCCAGGAAGCGGTCGATCCCCGCGTGTGCGGGGGAGGCTATGCTGCCACCAGGAGCGCGAGCTGATGCCCAGGTCGATCCCCGCGTGTGCGGGGGAGGCCCTGCAACGCAAACTATTATGTTTTTATTGCTTTTGCAAATTTTTAGTTGTCAAAGAGCGGTGGTATATAAAGAGGCGATTTTGTGCACTTGTTTCAGGCAGGTCTTTCCTTTTTTTCTTTGGAATCCCGCAACGGTTTTGGCTTGCGGGTGAGCAACATTCCATCCACCTCCTTTATGTCAATAGGCGGAAGTCCGAGACGTTTGATTTTTAACCCTCCAGGAATGCTGCTATCCTGCCACAACAAAACTATGGAGGCTTCCGCCTCTGCACCGAACCATTCTTCTAAAACTGTCCACACGCGTTTGCGCACGGCAGGGGATTGCCTGGGTGAGATATAAATCCCAGGACCAACTTCCAGCATTGATGAAGCAAGAAATCCCCTGATCCGGTTGGAAACATTACGGGTTACTATCAGGCTTGTTGACATCTAACAAATCCTTGATTGAATCTATCATCTTGGGAATCACCTGTTTTTTACGAAACCACCTGGCTGCTTCAAGCCGTATGGTCCGTTCCAGTTCCAGTTCCATGTTATTCATTACTTTCCTTGATACGGAAAACGCCAGGGGAACCGTCAGCTCGGCACGCCACAGGTCAGCGATATCAAGTACAAAGGCTATGCTCGCATCCTCATGGATAAAACCGAGTGGGGGCAGGGCCCCTACTGCTGCCACGGCAATATTGGCTGCGGATTCCACGAATGTGGCAGCATGGTTGATGGCCTGGTTTGGCAGGTCTGCGGCCTCTGGATCTTGTCGATCATACCTGCGGCCCTTCCATGGAATCCCGTACTTCTCGGCAGTTATCCTGTATAATTCCTTGATCCTGCTGCCTTCCATGCCTCTCAGGACGGATATGTCCCTGTGGGGGAATATCCTGCCGAATCTTATTGCATACATCTTTCGGGCAACATCCACCCTCTTTTTCCTGTTGGCCCAGATGCTGGCGTGTGCCCTCGCAATCTCGGATCTGCCCATGCCCATGGGTGGAGCGGTATAGAATTTTACGCCTCCGTCACCCACTGCTGCCAGCAGGGTGCCGTGGCGGGCAAGGATTCGAAGAGCGTCGTGGCTTACAGTGGATCCAGGCCCCATTAGGATCATGGAGACGCCCTGGTAAGGAATGGAATATATGCCCCTTTCTATTTGGCTGTCGCCAGATGCTGCAAACTTTAGCGTGCCATCCTTGACATAAAGTTTCCCCTTGGACACCCAGATCAGCCCGTGCCTGTCCTTGTACGGAATGCGGCTCTGCGCCAGGCCAAGGCGTCCTGAAAAAAGGGCAGACATGATCAAGGTTTTAATAACAGCATGCCAAATCCGAAGGCCCTGTGTCTTCCAAGGCCTCTGATCAGCAGTTTCTGGAACAGTTCCGGTTCCTCTATGCTCAAAGAACCGGAAAAAAGGCATGTTGGACGTATAATGGTGTGATAGGCCCTGCTGCTGCCGCGTCCTCTGCCTCGGCGCAGGAGGGGCTGGAGCCTGAATCCGTCAAGCCTTGCCTCGAGCAGCTTTGCGGCAGGGGCCATCTGCTTTTCCAGCCATGCCAGATAAACAGCTGGCCTCTTAGGCTGGCGTTCATTGGTGTCGGGCCTGTCCAGGGCAGCGAGGAAGGCGTCTTTTTCCCTGCTGTTTTTGCGGACTACCGGGCAGCACAGGGTTTCAAACCTGAGCACCCTTTTGGCCCTCCAGTTTTGCGGCATCGGCTTGCTAACCATATCCTGGTCGGGGCACACCTCATGTGCAAACGGCGTGGAAAACTCTGCCATGTATTCCCTGAGCCTTTTGGCATCCTGCCGGGAATATGCAAGCACCCTTGCAGGTTTCCCCTTTTTGTCCATGACCCTGAAGGGCTTGGGCGCATTCTGTCCAAAGGCAGTTCCAAGCCAGATATGGACAGCATAGCCAGGATCTTCTGCCAAGGCGGTTCTGAAAAGGCCCTGGTGCTGGATCATGCGGAAGAGGGCCTGCATGTCGGGATAGAATTCTATCATGTAAAAAGATGGCACTTTTCAGTCAACCTCCATCAGCCCTTCGGCCCGTATCCTGTCACCTGCCGGCAGTTGGCTGGCCCACTCCCTTTTGTCATAGACCTTTTTCAGCTCGAATTTTCCATCAGGATAATCTATGTCAGCAGGCCAACATGCCTCCAGCCTTTGGGGGCCGGGTACCTTTTGTCCATATCTGTTCCACAGGGGAATCCCTAACAAGGCTTCGAGGGCGTTTCCGGCCTTTATCAAGGGAAGTTCAGGGTCCAAGAGCGGCCTGGATGGAAGGCAGGCTTTTCTGCCTATGAAAAGGGGCCTTGCAGGCATGGAAAGGGCATTCAGCAGGGTAGTGACCAATGGTTCCCCACCCGGAGGATCAAGGGTGAGCGCAACAGTCATGAGGCCGTCAGTCCAGTAATGGCGGTACCGCTGGGCAATGCCCCGCTTGGCATCGCCGCCTTTTCTGTATTCCGGCTCCATCCTGGTGGTCCAGCCGGCCTTGCGCATCTTTTCCTGTCCGAGATCAGCCGTCTGGTAGTCGATTGCATGGGCCGGAGCCACATCCCAGCGGGCAGCATACCTGAGCCTGTCCTGCAGGGCCCGCAGGAGGTGAAAATCTCCATGGCTCCATCCGAGTGCATTTGCAAGTATGCCCGTGAGCATGGATGTGCCGGGGAAACGGTCAACCGGCCCGTGCTGGTCAATGAGTACGCTGCCAAAGCTCACCAGGGGGGCGTCAAGGCGCAGTATGATAAACTCCAAAATCCATTCCCTCCAAATGCTCCGGCTCACCTGCTGCCATGGAATGCCGCAATAGCAGGGGGCGGAGCGGTTATTCTATTTCCCGGTCATTTCTATCAAGGCCTTTACAATCTTGGGATGCAGTGTTTTCCCTTTATGAAAGGGCAACACAAATCTCTCTTTTTCCCTTTGGTATATCCTGTGGCTTCCTTTACTTCTCACGTGCTTGAATTTTGCCTTCAGGAGCATCTTTTCAGCTTCGTCAGCCGTTAATCTTGGAAGCTTAGGCAATATTGACCTCCACAGAGGTTGTCAATATTTCTTGCGATAAGCAGGATCTTATTTCGTCTGGAGAGAGGGTTTCAACATAGAGCTCTATGGCCTCCTTTATGTTTTCAAGTACATCCTCCAGCGTGTCGCCCTGACTGTGGCAACCTTTCAGCTCCGGACAAAATGCGTAGTACCCGTTTTCGTCCTTCTCAATTATTATATTTACTTTCATCCTGGCTACTCCTGGTAATTCAAGCTGCGGCGAACAATTCCCTGATGCTGTCTTCTATCGCCCTGTCCAGCGGCATTATGTCTTCCCGCTTCCTTGGCCACTGGTGCATGGTTGACAGAAAGCGCCTTTCTCCGGTCTCTCCGTACATTCCTTCAAGGGCATCAATATAGCCTGCAATGGCCTTCACCGACTGCTCCATGGGATGTTCCCGTGCATTGAGGCTGACAGGCTTTAGAAAGGCATTGGCAAGGCTCCTCGGCTGGGACGTGCCCATTTCAAGTAGTACGAATTCCGCCCTGGAATACGGGGCAGTGGCGCCAAGCTTTGCTCCTGGGGAGACCTCGGCTATTGCACGGATAAACTGCCCCAGAACCGATTTTGCTGGTCCTGTGTCCTGTTCCTTCCAGTCCGCCCTGTCACAGCCAGTGAGATTTGAGACAAGGAGCGGGACATCCACTGCCACGTAACCGTAAAAGATGCCAGCCCCAAGTTCCATGTCACCTATGTGGCCAGCCCCGGTCTCTTCCTCTGCGGCAAGGTCGTCGACCACTGTGAAAAAGTCCACCTCGGTATCAAGGGCGTGGGTGGTGAACGCATGTGCAACGTGGACCGGCGCATCCACCCTGGCGAGGATGTCAGAAGTGACAAAGCGTCCGAACATCGCCCCTTCAACACCTGCCACGGGATTGCCTGATCCTGCCTGCTCCATCAGGGCCTTGAAGTTCTTCTTGTTCTTTTTGAGCACATCTTTCAGGTAAGCCTCGGCCTCCTTGATGTCTCTGCCTGACGCGGCATCGGTTATGAGTTTTACGAAAAAATCCGCCTCCGGCCTGCCAAAAAGCACGGGTTGCTTCATCTCCAGGGTCTTCTTGTCCAGGGCATCCTTGTCGCCGGAGGCCGTGAGCAGGGCCTTTGCTAGGGCAAGCACCAGGCCGTGGGCCAGATCCTCATCAAGGCCCTGTTCAACGAGCCGCTGCCTGACCTGCCTGCTGAAAAACTGGCGGGAACGGACGCCACTGGGCAGGTCAAGCCGCTCCAGCAGCCACTGGCGCCAATGCCGTTTCTGGCACTGGCTTGATACCCTCAGCCTTTGCACCCCGCCGAACGGTATCCTCTTTGCGAGGCCTGCATCATCCCTGTTGAGCAGACTGGCATGATAGGAAGTCAGGTAATGGATCTGTAAGAACATCTTTCCTCCTTATTGGTTTTGGTTGAGGTAAAAATCCCTGGCTATTTTTAGCCTTAGCCTTTCCAGCCCCTTTGAGTCACGAAAAAGGAACAACTGGCCAGCGTCTGTCCAGTTGAAGGGCTGCTGTTTGCTTGCAAGGAACCGGGCAGCCCTCAGAAAGAGTGTGCGGAGGGTATCCCCCTCTGCTGCAAGCAGCCTTTCAAGCCTTGCCTCGCTGTAACCGTTCCTGGCAAGGGCCTTCCCAAGGCCCGTATCCGCCCTGTAGATGGCAGGAGCCATGATTGCCATGGCTGACACAATGGTTGCCCAGTCCCCCGGATTCCTCTCCCAGCCCTCTGGAAGATGCTTGAGCGAAAAGGCATAAAAGGTCAACGGAAGTGCATGGGCAGGCTCCATCCTCTTAAGGGCCGCCCTGGTGCCTGTAGGGAATCCAGTACTGGACAAAACGCCTGCAACATGGGCCAGGACCCATGAGAGTCCCTGGCTGTTTTTCCTCTTGGTCACATCATCAATCATCCGACTGCTCCTTCAAAAAGGGAAAGTTCCTGTCGCTGTAAAGCGCTGCCCAAAACCTGCTCTCGGCCATGGAACGCGCCTTGTACCTTTGAGCATGGTGGACAGGGAGGGCTCTCATGACTTCCTTCAGGACAAAGAGGGCATGGTCTTTCAAGGCAGAGGCCCATTCCTTCAGGGCAGCCTCGTGCCCTTTCCCAATGGAATTCCACAACCACGGAAAGTAAGCATCAGACCACAAGTCCTGGAAGGATTTTGCCGCACGCGGCCAGCAGGCCTTGGCGGTTTCATTGTCAAAGTTTATGTTTTCCGGACCCGACTCTATATAGGCAAAGACAGCGGGTTTCAGTACACTCGTTGCCATCTTTCCTGCGAATTCTATTCCTGTCTTGCCAAGGCCTGACAATGTATCCCGTTCTTGTTTGCGCTCTCCAAACAGGGCGGGCCTGACACTGGCCGGAAGCTGGATCATCTTTTCGTGAAAGCCTTCTGTGGTCCCCTGGCCCCGTATAAGTACGCTTACACTCAACCACGCATGTTTCCTTTCACCATTTGCCGGCCTTTGCAGAGAAAAGAGCTGAAACTGGTCCCCGAATATCAGCCGCCTCAAGAGCTCCGGGGTAAGTCCGGCAGGGCCGACTGTAAGGACAGGGGCCTCGCATTTGTTTTTTGAGTCCTTCTTGGCAAGATCGATGGGCAGCCATGGGTCCCCGACATTGCCGCAAAGTTCTTTCGCCTCAATCCGCGGTGAGGCTGCCGGAACGGTCAGTGCCTGGATTCGCGGCTTTTCGCTATTTTCCATAACAAGCCTGACCCTTCTGCATATTTCCACATAGAAAGGATCAAGGCCTGACAGCTTCAGGCCCATTTTTCCGCCCCAGGGTTCTGTCCAAAGAAGGCAGAGGCCATCTCCTTTGTAACCCCAGGGACCGCTCAGTACCCTTGCCCGATGCTCCAGCAGCCTGGGGATGGCGTCTTTCCATCTCCGGCCCAGTTCGAGAAAGTGGCATATCTCTACTACGGGACGGTTGCCAAAACCGCTGTTCATGCGGGAAATGCCCTGGTTCCCCCTTCCGAGATATCCGCTCATGGTCTGCAGGCTTATCAGGGCATATATCCATTCGTCATTGTTGTAATGAGAGGCACGGGCCATTTTGAGATCATGGTTCTTGGCAGAAGGCAGAAGATCCAGCTCGTCAGGGGTGGATGCCTTGAGCTTGAGTTTCTTGTGCTCCGTCTCTGGCAGGGGAGGCTGCATAAAGGCAGGGGCGCTGAAGTTGTCGGACACCAGTTGCCATGCCGTTTCTCCGGCGTCTTCTGCAAGCTCCAGGAGCCTGTCTGTCCAGAAGGTTTCATCCTGGACAGGATCTTGAAGCCCTGATCTCGCTAGCACCGCGCCAGCGAGGTAACAGAGAAAGATGTAAAATGCATCTTCCTGGTGTCTCTGGATCCCGGGAATGGCTCTTATCTCATCCCTGCCGAGTGCAGACATGAGCCCAGGGAGGCTGAGCTGTTTTCGGCCAGCCGGGGTTTCCACCCTGAAGAGTCCATCAAAAAGCAGGTTCATTTTTGCTCCTCAATGCCAAACCGGCTGTAAGTATATCTCTTGTCTCCACAGCCAAGGACCGCAAGGCCCTCGTCCTCTCTTAAAACATGAATAATGTCACTGGCTGTGCCTGGTTTCATGTGGCCTGGGATGACCATCTCCCTGAGCAAGACACCAAAGGGACTCTGAACAGGCCTGTTAAGGGGAAGCCGCAGGCTGTCCGCTCCGAGCCGGGTCATTACCTTTTCACCAGCCTCATTGAAGACAAAGTCTCCAAAGAACTTATCATAGGACACGGTAACTGTGCCTGCTGCGAGTTCCTGCATGATGTTCCTACCGCTTACCGCCTGGGCATGCAGGTCCCATTTCTGACCCTTCAGGGAAGACAGCATTGTCTCATGGGTGGCATGTTCCACCAGCCTGCGGTTGTCCTGCGGGATTCTTGCCACCTGATTCTCCGTGATTGCTTCAAGTGTCAACTCAAGGGTACGGAGATCCTCGTAAACCGATCCATACCCCATTTTCTTATAGGAAGAAAGGACCTCGCCCCTGGAGTCAAGGGCGTGTTCAAGGCTGGAAACCTCGGGGACAAGGACCATGCATCTTGGCCTGCTGAAGCCCTCCGGCCTTCTGCGGTCATGCCTGTGAAGGCGGCCCACCCTCTGGAGGAGCACGTCGGCAGGGCACAGGTCCGTTATGAGCAGATCTGCATCTATGTCAAGGCTCTGCTCAAGTGTCTGGGTGCCGATCAGCAGGAGGGGGGCGGCAGAAGAGCCCTTGCCCATGACACGGGTGACCTCTCTGTCCAGGATTTCACGGTCACCAGGGGCAAAGCGGCCATGGTGGGGGCAAATTTTCCCGGCGCACGAAAAGAGCCACCGGCTGTTTATTCTAGATTCTGCCTCCAGGTCCCTCAAAAGGCCCACGGCCCGGTTTACGGTGTTCATCACTACCATGACTCTTGCCCCCTTGGCCAGGGATTGGGATATGATATCTGCCAGCTCTTCGGGTTTGCCTGCCAGGGGGACGAATTCAAAACGCACCTCTTTTGAAACAGTGTCATGCCTCGCGGTGGGTACACATGTACCGTCTTTGACAATGATACAGGGGTAGGGAAGTTTTATGGCGTCTTCCAGGCTTGAAGAAGCAGTGCCTTCGCGGACTGCATCCAGGAAGCGGGTTCTTGCTGTGCTGCCGAGGGTTGCAGAAAGCAGGAGCGCAAAGCCCTTTGCGTGGCCCACGTGATGATTCAGCAGGGAAGACAGCAGGCAGCCCATATAGGTGTCTGATGCGTGAACCTCGTCCACCACCAGAAGGCTCCTGTCCAGGCAAACAGACCTGAGATGGCAGTGGGCGGTCTGGATGGAGGAAAGAAGGGCCTGGTCCACTGTGCCTACGGCTACAGTCGCGGCAAGGAATCTCTTCGGCTGCTCGGATGCCCATCTTCTCTGTTTCTTCCAGAAATCCATGTCATCCAGGCAGAGGTTTTCAAGATCCGGCAGCATGGTCTTGACAGGTTCGCCGTCTGCCATGGCATACCCGGGTACGGCAAGCACTGTTGCAGGGCGTGTGTCCGGTTCGGGAAAGAACCTTGTCATGAGTGACAGGATCCTCGAATAGAGCTCCCTTGCAGCTACCCTGGTGGGCAGGGCAAAATAGAGCGAGTCCACCTTTCCTTCCCTGAAGAGCCTCAAAAACCATTGGAGAGCAGCCTCTGTTTTCCCGGAACCTGTGTCCGATTCGGCAATGATGAGGCGGTGTTCGGGATCATAGAGGTCAAGACCGTCCATCAACTCTTGCAATGGCCTTGGAGAGAAACCGAAACGGCCCTGGAAGTCTTCAGGCAGGTTGTCGAGCTGTCCTGGGAGATGCCTTGGATCGAGCCCGATGGATTTAAGGACAAGGGGTATGACTGCCCTGTCCCTTTTCAGGCGCCTGACGTAATCGGTTCTTTCAACAGGAAACCACGCGGGGTGGGAGCCCAGCCAGTCGGCCAGCATCAGGAGGCCTGCAAACCTGTGATGAAAGCGGGGGTTTTGGGGCAGGGGCCTGGCCTGAGGATGGAAGGCCCTGGGAAAGGCCTTTTTCGCTGTTTGCAGTATGCGGGATATCTCCTGCATGGGGTCCCATTGTCCCTTGGGCATCCACCATCCTGCTGCAAGAAAGGCTTTTCCTGTCATGGCTCCATCGAACCTGAGGGGCCTTCCGTGGTGAGACCAGCTTGCCATGAAGAACGATTCCATCGTTTCCTGAGAGTCTGCCCAGGAGAGTAATGTGTCAACATCAAGTGCCTGGGCGAATCTTTCCAGCAATCTGTCATCCCTGAATACAGCCTCGATTTCCCTTGTGTGTCCGGCCCGGGGTGCTCCTGGATCAAAGACCTTCATCTGGAATCCGAGGTTTGCCTTACCTATGTCATGGATCATGGCCAGGACAGCGAGCCTGTCCATATCGTGATAGTCCAGTTCTCTTTTGGCCGCGGCCTCAAGAGTGCGCCTGAAACCAGGAAGTTCCGCCATTTCTCTGAAAGTCATGGCTACATCAAGACAATGGGCATTGAGAGACAGGCTCACCGGGCCTGCCGGGTTTAACTTGCCCCAGAAAATATGTTCAGCGGGCAATCCAGTCACTGCAATGTTCATGAAAAAATCTAATTCTTCAAAACAAGTTGTTTTTCAGGTTTTGCGGGAAGATGCTCAGCCAGCAAATTTTTTCATGATACCATTATAGCCGATTATCCGGATCAGATGTCTTTAATCAACAATTTTTTCTGAAAAAAATTAATGAAACCTGAAGAATTCACCCGAAGCCAAGGCAGGAAGGTTTCTGCCGGCACTCTTCCGGGGAAAACAGCGGAAAATCAGTCCGCATCCATGAAGTGGGGTCCCCCGGGTGAGCTCGAATTTCCGTGAACGACAGGGGGCAGAGGCTTTCCTTGAAAACCTAAGGCTGCTTTGAGCTCACGTCCGGTATCTTATGATTCCCTTTCTCAGGAGAAGCTTTTCCAACTCCACGGCTCCAAAGACCAGGAAGGCTGCCAGGAGGCAAAGCGCTATCTCGTCCGCCGACAGGGGTGCAGTGTGAATGATGGCTGAAATTCCAGGTACGTAGACCACCGCAGCCTGGAGTGCTGCCGTCAGGAAAACCGTAACCGTAAGGGGGAGGTTGGACCTCAGACCCTGGGTGAACAGGGATTCCTTCTCGGATCTTATTGCCAGGACGTGGGCGAGCTGGCAGAAGGCAAGGGCGGTAAAGATCATGGTCTGCCAATGTGCGCCGGTTTCCATGGCGAATTCCTGGATGCCCAGGCAGATGCCAGCCATGAATGGTGCCATCCACAAAAGGTGCTGCCATATACCCCTGGCAAACAGGCTTTCACCGGGCGGGCGGGGCGGCCTTTTCATCACGTCGGCCTCTGCCGGCTCTGCCACCAGCGCAAGGCAGGGGGCACCGTCCGAGATGAGGTTGATCCAAAGGATCTGTATGGGCAGAAGGGGCATGGGAAGGCCAAGAAAGGGGGCCATGAAGATAATGAGGATTTCCGCAGTGTTGCTGGCAAGCAGGTATTTGAGAAACTTTCTTATGTTGTCGTATATCCTGCGGCCTATCTTCACGGAGCTGACTATTGTTGCAAAATTGTCATCAAGGAGTATGAGGTCGGATGCCTGTTTTGCAACGTCCGTCCCGTTAACACCCATGGCAACTCCGATGTCTGCCTGTTTCAGGGCCGGTGCATCGTTTACCCCGTCTCCCGTCATGGCCACCGAATGGCCGGCCTCCTGCAGGGCCGATACAAGAAGGAGCTTCTGTTCAGGGCTTATCCTTGCATATACCCTTGTCTTCAGTACAAGGGGCCCGAGTTCCTGCCTCTCCAGGCTGGCAAGGGTGCTTCCCGTTACAGCCTCCCTTTTGTGCCCGGGTTTGAGCAGGCCTATTTTTTCCGCGATGTGAATGGCCGTTTCCGGGTGATCACCCGTAATCATGACGGGGGTGATACCTGCCTGGAAACAGGTGGCAATTGCTCCTGGCACCTCCGGCCTTGGCGGGTCGATGAGACCGGCCATGCCGAGAAAATTCATGTCCCGCTCAGCCTCTTCCAGGTGTTCCGGTATCTGCTCCATCTGCCTGCACGAGAACGAAAGCACCCTCATTCCTTCGGAGGTGAGCTGCCTGTTCATCTCCGTGATCTCATTCCTTGAAACACCCTTACACTTTCCGGAGACAACCTCAGTGCTTCCCTTGGTAAGAGCCAGGAAAGACCCGGACGGTGTGGCGTGGATGGTGGTCATGCACATCCTCTCGGAGCTGAAGGGGATTTCTGCCATCCTGGGGTATTTTTTGGAAAGCGCCTCCGGGTCGACTCCAAGTTCCTGCACCCTTGCCACAAGGGCTGTCTCGGTGGGGTCTCCCATGAGGCCTCCTGATGAGTCCCTGGAGACATTATTGCAAAGGGCAAGGGCCAGCAGGAACTCCAGGGGGACTTCTTCTCCATCAATGCCCCTGCCTTGGCTGTCAAGGAGCTTTTCAACGCGCATCCTGTTCCGGGTGATGGTGCCGGTCTTGTCAGAACAGATGTAGGTGACGGAGCCAAGGGTCTCCACTGCCGGCAGGTTCCTGGCAAGCGCCTTTTTCCTGGCAAGCTCCCTTGCCCCGAGCGCAAGCGAGATGGTGACAATGGCCGGAAGGGCCTCTGGAACCGCAGCCACCGCAAGGCTTACAGCAGTCAGGAAAAGTTCAAGGATGTCTTGGCTGTTCATGAGCCCGGCCAGGAAGACCGTAACGGAGATGCCTATGACCCAGACTGTGAGCTTTCTTCCAAGCCGATCCAGGCGTTTCTGAAGCGGAGTCCTTTCCTCCCCTGCCTGTTCCAGGAGCCTTGCGATACCGGCAAAGCGTGTATGTTGCCCGGTGGCCTTCACTATTCCAGAGCCCCTGCCGTAAACGGCCACTGTGCCCATGAAGAGCAAGCTTTTTTCGTCTTCTGTCCCGGGATGGGCCGCAGGGTGCTTGGGCACGGGAACGGATTCGCCCGTAAGGGCCGATTCATCCACCCTTACATCCGTCCCTTTCACGAGGACAATGTCTGCCGGCACGATGTCTCCCGCCTCCAGCATGACCACGTCTCCAGGCACCAGGGCTGCAGCCGGTATCCTCCGGGGTGTTCCGTCCCTTATCACCAGGGCAGTGGGAGAGGCCATTTTTTTCAGGGCCTCCATGGCCCTTTCCGCCCTGTATTCCTGTATGAAATCCATCAGGCCGTTGAGGAGCAGGATGAGAAGGATTGCCACGCCGTCATGAATCTGGCCAAGGGCCATGGAGACGGCAGCACCCGCCATGAGGAGAAGGAGCAGGGGGCTCTTAAACTGGGAGACAAGGGATGAAAGAACGGATCTTTTCCTCCGTTCAGGAAGTTCATTGGGGCCGAAGTGCCTGAGCCTTTCCCTTGCCTCCTTTTCCGAAAGGCCCTGCTCCAGGGAAGGGGCCCTTTTTTCTTCCTGGGGCCTGGTTCGTATTTTCAGGGCAGGGTCCATGTTTCATCTCTTAATCGCGGATTATGCGGCTGGCAAGGCCTGGCTGCAGGTCTTTACAGAAGATATCTAGAGCCGAGGAATTGGACAATTCGGCTTACAGGCCCCATATTATAGAAAATTACGAAAAAATCCCGGAAAGGCGGAGCATGGGCCATGAAAAGTGACAAGTTTACCGCAAGGATAATGAACATAATGGAAAGATTCGCGGAAGAGACAGGGCTTTACCCTCCTGCCCCTTCTCCAAGGCGCTATCTCTGGACAGATGCCTTTGCAGTGTGCAACTTCCTTGAGCTTTTCAGGCGCACGGGTGACGGGAAATACAGGGACCTTGCCCTTCGCCTGGTCGAGCAGGTCCATTTCGTCCTTGGCAGGTTCAGCAGGGATGATCCCAGAAACGGCTGGATAAGCGGCCTCGAGGAAAAAGAGGCAAGGGAGCATCCCACCATGGGAGGCCTGAGGATCGGAAAGCCGCTTCCTGAAAGAGGGCCGGATGAGCCATTTGACGAGCGGCTGGAATGGGAAAGGGACGGGCAGTATTACCATTACCTCACAAAGTGGATGCATGCCCTTAACAGGGTAAGCAGGGTGACCGGGGACATCACCTACAACCGCTGGGCAATAGACCTTGCAAAGACCGCCCATGCCGCATTTACGTACATCTCCCCTGTTGACGGGAGAAAGCGCATGTACTGGAAGATGAGCGTGGATCTTTCCAGGCCGCTGGTGCCATCCATGGGCCAGCACGACCCCCTGGACGGCTACGTGACATACTGCGAGCTCGAGATGTGCGGCCCTTCCCAGTTGATGCAGGCCGGGCAGTACCCGGACCTGACCGAAGAGATACGGGATATCGCAGGCATCTGCCAGGGAATGGACCTTGTAACAGACGATCCCCTGGGGATAGGCGGCCTGCTTTTTGACTCGGCCCGGGTGGCCCAGATGATCCGAAGCGGCTACATGAAGGACGTGGGTCTTCTTGCAAGCCTTTTGAGTGCCGCGGCAGAGGGACTCAGATATTTTTCCGGCACCGGTCTCCTTGACCTGTCTGCAGAGTTTCGCCTTGCATTCAGGGAAGAAGGCCTTGCCATCGGGCTTCACTGCGTGGAAAGGCTGGAGGGTTGGTGCCGGGAAGATACTTCTCCCCTGGGCCTTGACGCCAACCTTGCAGCAGTGGTGGAAAAACTTTCCGAATACGTGCCCCTGGCGGAAAGGATAGAGGGTTTCTGGTTGAGGGATGAAAACCGGTCGGTCCCGACATGGCTTGAACACAGGGACATCAATGCCGTCATGCTGGCCACAAGCCTCGGCCCTGACGGTTTTATCCTGATATAGAACCCCCGGGGGCATATCCTTCTTGTGTTTTGCTGCAATTGGGGTAATATGCCGCCATCAACAGATGAAAGCCCAGGTTTTAACTCCAGGCTATCTCTAAAAGTCCTTGATTTTTATAGATAACCTCCTAGAAATCCGTTTCAAATACCTTAAGTAAAGAGATTTGATCAGAAAAATCCGGGGTTTGCTGTAAATGCCTCGCATCCTGACTTTTTGTGCAGGTGGCCGGCAGCATGTGCCCGTCCGGGTCCATTTCGCCAGCAAGCTGGTCTTTCATCCAGGAGGAATATTCGTGAAACAGGAAAATATCAGAAACGTGGCCATCATTGCCCACGTTGATCATGGCAAGACAACACTGGTGGACCAGCTTTTCAGGCAAAGCGGCATGTTCAGGGAAAACCAGAAGGTGGCCGAGCGCCTCATGGATTCCATGGATCTCGAGAGGGAAAGGGGGATAACCATTGCCTCCAAGAACGGCTCCTATACTTACGGTGACTACAGGATAAATATCATAGATACCCCGGGGCATGCCGACTTCGGCGGCCAGGTGGAGCGGGTTCTTCGCATGGCGGACGGGGCGCTTCTCCTGGTGGACGCACAGGAAGGCCCGATGCCCCAGACGTTTTTCGTGGTCAAGAAGGCACTTGCCGCAGGGCTTCCCATCCTCGTGGTGGTAAACAAGATAGACAAGGAGGCGGCCAGGTGTGACTGGTGCGTGGACCAGGTCTTTGACCTGCTGGCAAGGCTGGATGCGCCGGACGAGATCCTCGACTTCCCGGTGGTCTACGGTTCCGCCAAGGAGGGCTACATGCTCACCGATCCAGGGGAAACTCCCGTGCCGGGAAAGGGCATGGAGCTGATCTCCGAGATGGTGGTAAAACACGTGCCTCCGCCTGCCGGCGACCCGGAAAGCCCGCTCCAGCTCCAGGTGAATACCATTGACTATTCGCCGTATCTCGGAAGGATCGGGATCGGAAAGCTGGTAAACGGCACCCTTGGCATCAATGATTCAGTGGTGGTGGCAAGGCGTGACGGAAGCATAGGGCCGGTAAGGATAACCAAGATCTTCGGCTTCCAGGGCAACAGGCAGGTGCCCCTGGAACGGGCCTCCACCGGCGATATCGTGGCGGTGGCAGGAATGGAGGACGTAACAGTGGGGGTAACCTTCACCGACCCGGAAGATCCAAGGCCCCTTTCCCTGATAGAGATCGACCCGCCCACCATTTCCATGAACTTCATCCCCAACGATGCCCCCTTTGCCGGACAGGACGGAAAGTTTGTCACCTCGCGCCACCTGGAAGAGCGCCTTGCCAGGGAGACCCTGGCAGACGTGGCCCTCAGGGTGGAGCCCCTTACGGACGGAGTGGGGTTCAGGGTTTCCGGCAGGGGAGAACTTCATCTTTCCATTCTCATAGAGAAGATGAGGAGGGAAGGTTACGAATTCCAGGTCACAAGGCCCAGGGTCATAATGAAGGAGGTCGACGGCCAGACACTGGAACCCTACGAGGAGCTGACAGTGGACGTGGACGAGAAATACCAGGGAGTGGTCATCGAGAAGCTGGGAAATCTCAAGGGGGTCCTGGAGGACATGCAGGTGGAAAGCGGCATGGTCCGCATGAAGTTCAAGGTGCCTACCCGGGGCCTTCTGGGCTACCGTTCCCAGTTTCTTACAGACACCAGGGGAATGGGCACGATGAACTACGTGTTTTCACACTGGGGTCCTTATGCCGGAAAGATCCAGAACAGGTCCAACGGGGTACTGGTGGTAAAGGAAAACTGTACCAGCGTGGCCTACGCCCTTTTCAATCTCCAGGAACGTGGAAAACTCTTCATAAGGCCGGGCCAGGACCTTTACAGGGGCCAGATCATCGGTGAGCATTGCAGGGCCCAGGACCTGGTGGTGAACCCGGCAAAGGGAAAGAAGCTCACCAACATGAGGGCCTCCGGCTCTGACGAGGCAGTGGTGCTGTCCCCTCATCTGGAGATGACCCTGGAAGACTGCATAGCATACGTGAACGATGACGAGCTTGTGGAGGTCACCCCGAAGGCGGTAAGGCTAAGAAAGCACGCAAGCTGCATGTAGAAAAGGGGTTAAAGGCTGTGACAGCCTGTGCCGGAGGTGGAAAGATTTCTTGTCGGCAGCCAGTCAGCATTCAAGCTATTCAAGGGCCATTGATGCGGCGTCTGCCACTGAAATTTCCTTGAGCTCGTTGTCCAGGTACAGCCTGAATTTTCTCCTGTCGGACAGCATGCTTGCTATTTCATGGCAGAATTCTTTTTTCCCCGCGTGGCCCAGGGCAAGGGCTGCAAGGGCGCGGGATTCTGCGTCCGGGTCGTCAAGGTAATCCTTTACGAGCCTTGCACAGTCTATCTCGTTGAAAATCCCGGGCCGGCTCTGCGCCAGGCGCATGAGCCCCCAGAGTGCTCCGCGCCTTAGGGGCAGGTATTCAAGGAAGTTTCCTTCCTCCCAAACGTAGGACAGGAGTATCCTGGAGTACTCCTCGGCAAGGGTCCTGTTGTTGGCCATTGCCTCTGCCATGGCTTCCGGTGCACCCCAGCCTATGCCGCCTGATTCATCGTTCAGGCTCCACATAAGGCGCCTCATGATGATACGGGCATCTTCCATCTCCTGCCTTGCTATGCGGTCCATGACCTTGCCGAAGGCGGTAACGGCATGCCAGCGCTGGATGGAGCCCGTCCTGTAAAAGGTCTGGATCAGGGGTTGGACCACCTTTTTGGGCGGTACCGTTTCTATGAATTTCAAAAGGTGCAGGAGGTCGCCATCCTCAAGTATGGCCTTGACCTCCTGTCTTGTCTTCCTGCTCATATCAGTCCATCGGTTCCATTTCCTTGCCGCAGCAAAAGGGCACGGCCTGGCCTGCTTCGCAGTTCATGTACTTGTTGCACACCGCGCAGTAGTAGGTGCATTCTCTTTCAACGGTCTTTTCCGGGGAATAGGTGGTGGCACCACCCTTTACACCCTCGATGTGGAACCTTGCCACCTTGTCGTGGCCCGGGACGAAATTGCCCATGGGCACGATCTTTTTATTGTCGCCGTAACAGTCCACGACCACCTTCCAGAGTACTTCCAGGGATGCTTCTTCCTGGGGAGATTCGGGAGTAAACTCCACTACATTTCTGTCAACTTCTATCTTCATAATTACCTTGTTGCTCCGTATTTACTGGTTATCAACGGCTTCCTTTACCTTTTCACCCATGAGTTTCCCAAGCTCCCAGCACTTTTTGAGATCGTCGTGGGTGGGTACGTACTTGACCTTGATTCCGTCGTGGATGAGCTCGAACTTCATATCCTCCATGGCCTTGTTCATGTGCTTTACAGCCTCGCCGCTCCAGCCGAAGGAACCAAATGCCGCACCAAGCTTCCTGGCAGGTCTCAGGCCCTTCATGTACATGAGGTAACCTGCCATCCGGGGCAGCAGCCCGTTATTCAGCGTGGGGCAGCCCAGGCATATACCCTTTGCATCAAGCAGCTCGGCCATCACGTCACTCCTATGGTTGACGCTGAGATCCAGGAGCTGCATGCTGGTCCCCGTGGATTCGATGCCGTCTGCTACGGCCTTTGCCATCATCTCGGTTGAGTGCCACATGGTGTCGTAGACCACCAGGGCCTTTTGGGCAGCCTTGTGGCTGGACCAGTCCCTGTATGCCTTGAGGATCTTGTCAATATGGGTGCGCCAGATTACTCCGTGGTCCGGGGCGATCATGTCAACTTCAAGGCCGATTTCCTCAACGTGATCCAGGAGTTTCCTGACCTGGGGTGAGTAGAGGTACAGGATGTTGGCATAGTATTTCTTGGCCTGGTACATGAGCTCTGAAAGGTCCACCTCGTCATCGAACCTTTCACTGGTGCCCAGGTGCTGGCCGAATCCGTCCTGCGAGATCAGGAGCTTTTCTTCCGGGATGTAGGAAAACATGCTGTCCGGCCAGTGGAGCATCCTTGTTTCCATGAACTGGATGGTCCTGTTGCCAACCGGAATGGATTCGTTGTTTTCAACGATGTGATACGGCCAGTCCGGCCTGTGGAAGT
This sequence comes from uncultured Thermodesulfatator sp., assembly GCA_964478865.1. Lineage (GTDB taxonomy): Bacteria > Desulfobacterota > Dissulfuribacteria > Dissulfuribacterales > QOAL01 > QOAL01. The sequence continues at coordinate 7,867 of CAYZJS010000125.1, read as the reverse complement.
GGGACAGAAGGTTCTTGTGCCCCATCTTGGAGCAGATTATCTTCTCCGGCTTTACCAGTTCCACGATCTTTGGAAGAGAACCGGTGTGGTCCATCTCCACGTGGTTCACAACGATGTAGTCTATCTTCTCGGGGTCTATGACCGTCCTGATCCTGTGTACCAGGTCGGAACACAGGTTGTGCTTGACGGTATCAAATAGCACGTTTTTTTCACCGAGCATGAGGTAGGCATTGTAGGTTGATCCCCGGTAGGTGGAATAGCCGTGGAAATCCCTCACAAGCCAGTCCACTGCGCCTACCCAGAATATGTCTTTCTTGATTTCGTAAACTTGCATAACTCTTTCTCCTTCTGAAGATCAGTCCGCAGGTTCAAACTGGTCCTTGGATGCAGCGCATATCGGGCAGGTCCAGTCGTCGGGTACCTTGTCAAAATCCGTGCCCGGCTCCACGCCGTTTTCAGGGTCTCCATTTTCCGGGTCATAGATATATCCACACACAGAACATCTGTATTTTTTCATGGTCGTTTGTCCTCTCTTTTTCTACTTGGTTATCTTCAAGGAGCAGGCTCCGAGGCCTGCTCACTGGAGACTTGGTAACTCGGTTAAGCAGTCGCCTTGGCATCGGCATTTGCCTCTGCCACGGAACCAGGGCCTGCCAGGGGCTTGAACATTGCCTTGCTGGCCCCGCAGACCGGGCACTTCCAGTCATCCGGAAGGTCCTCGAACTTGGTTCCCTTGGGGATCTTGCCTTTCCTGTCACCCTTGTCAGGGTTGTAGATGTAACCGCAGTTCATGGTCTGACACTGATACATTTCTTCTGGTGTTGCCATTTTTCTTTCTCCTTGCTTGTTGTACCGGTCCTTATGCCTTTGATTTCTGCAGGTGCGTGCCTGCAGAAGGAAGCACCTTGCTGTTATTCGGCAGGCATTGGTATGGGAAGCGGCCTCTGGCCAAGTTCCCTGTCCACCATGAAAAGGCCGCCGCCTTCCCTTGCTCCTGCCAGCTTGAGCTTCTGTACCACGCCACTGGCCGAGGCCTCTTCCTCCACCTGTTCGCTGACGAACCACTGGAGAAAGATCTGTGTTGCATGGTCCCTTTCCTCAATGGCAAGGTTCATGAGGTCGTTTATGAGACTTGTCACCAGCTGTTCATGCTCGTAGGCATGCTCAAACACGGCCAGTGCAGAATCCCATTCCTGCTGGGGTGCCTTGATGGCATCAAGCAGGACCCTGCCGCCTCTTTCTATAACAAAGTCATAGATCTTCATGGCATGGATCATCTCTTCCTGGGTCTGTGCCTTCATCCACTTGGCGCAGCCTTCCAGGTCAACACTTTCAAAATATGATGCCATGGAAAGGTACAGGTATGCGGAATACATCTCCGCATTGATCTGCTGGTTCAGGGCCTTTTCCATCTTTTTGCTCAACATGGCCTTAACCCCTCCAGAGTCCGTGGAGATTGCAGTATGCCCTGGCAGTAACTTCTGCTGCGTCGGTGCAGAAGGACGCCTCCGGGGCATCTCCCGGTTTAAGGAAGACCCGCTGGGAAACATCGCCTGCCACCAGCTCTATCCACTCGATGTAGTGCTTGTCTTCCATGGGGTGGGCAGCACTTCCAACCTTAACGTTGTATCCATTGCCTGTTTTTTCTATAACGGGAACGTGTTTTTCCTGGGCGGCATCAGTGGAGTTTTCAGCCATGAGTGTCATGTTCTGGCCACAGCAGACCAGGGTTCCTCCGCCTTCGTGGACCATCTCCACCATGTTGCCGCAGATCTCGCACTTGTATACTTCCATCTTTTTGGTCATCGTTTTTCTCCTTGTTTGTTGCGGTTTTTCGACCGATAAAGCGCAGGCCCAAAATTTCAAGCCTGCGATTTGAAATATTTCTGAGGGATGAGGGGTGTCATCCAGACACCCCCTTAACGTCTTTTTATGCCACGTTTACCTTAACGGATTCTCCTGTCCAGGTGCCGTGCAGGTTGCAGTGTATTAGGGCCTTTATTTCTGAAGGTGCCTGCAGTCTTATCCGGAAGCAGCCATCTGAAGAGGTGATTCCTCCGGCCTCGTTGTCTATCTCGGCAACCTCTTTTCCGTTAACCAGTAGCTTGATTTCGTCTATCCAGTGCTCTGGTGTAGACGGATGAGGAAGCATGTAACCCACCTTTACCCTGACCTCAAACCACTCGTCCTTCTTCACCTTTGCGGGTGCTTCCACAAGGGGGACATGTTTTTTCTCAAGGCTCGTGGGGTTTTTCGGGTCCTTAATGGTCTGGGGGTGCGGATCCGTGCCAGAAGCCCTGGCAGCCGGGATCAGTGCCGCAGATACGGCAACCCCGCCCAGGATGGCTGTATTTTTTATGAATTCGCGTCTTTTCATTTTTTTATCCGTTTTATTTTATTTCTATGTCCGTCTCGGCACTGTTAACCAGTATGGGTGCATACTCGGTTTCAGGCAGCTTGAAGAACTCGCCCACGGAACTCGGGATCTGGCTGTAATACAGGCTTGCCTTGATGGTAAGCTTGCCCTTTGGCAGGTCGGCAGGGACCTTCCAGCTGTAATCCTCCATCTTCGTTTCCTTGGGCTTGATCCTGTAGTCAACCAGGGTGTTGTCCTTGGTATACCACTGGCATATGGTCATGCGGCCCTTGGGGTCGAAGAACGGGTGCCTGAATATCCTTGCCCCATCGGGCACATTTCCATCTCTCTTGAGGCCTTTGAAGTCCTTGATCTCCATGATCTCTCCAATGGCCTGGTAGGTCATGGCAGAGGAATCTGCCACTGTATATTCCTCACCCTTGAAGCCTTTCTTCGTTACAGGTACGGGGTATTTTTTGCCGTTTGCATCCACTGCCCATACCTCCAGCCAGAGCATGCGTTCCTCGGTAGAGCCTGACGGGATGGGGTGTCCTGCCTTGCCGTTGAACAGCCTGGCCTTGAACTTGAGGGTCTGGCCTGCCTTGGCTTCTTTTGGGGCTCCTTCAAGCTTCAGGTCCACTGCGCCTGCAAGCTGTTTTGCCGAGTGGGAACCCTGGAATGTGTGATGGGCCACGTCTTTTCTTTCCTTGCCGCCGGCTGCGGATTTACCCGGGGCCTTGGGCATGTGGCAGTCCTGGCATACCTTTCCTTCCTTGGCATAGGGGCCTTCCTTCCATTCCCTGTAGGTGGCCTTGACCCAGGCGCCGTAGGGGCTCTGCTCGTCGTGACAGGTGGCGCACATCTCGGCACTCTTGTGAAACTGGCTGTAGGCCGTCTTGTGCATGGGGGATACCGCATCCTTCCTGGGGCCGCGTTTCACGTTTCCGGGTTCGATGTTGAAACTGAAATTGAACGGGACCTTCTCCGATGTGCCCGTTATATTGTGGCAGACCTCGCAGGAAACCCCCTCGTTTGCTCTGGTGTTCTGGTCGGCGGGCTTTGGCGGTATGTCTCCCGAAAGGAACGCAAGCGGGCTGTGGCAGGCTATGCAGCCGGCCTTCACTCCTGCCACCTTCTCAAGTTTCTGGGAATGGGGAAGGGCCAGCTTGAAATATTCCACTTGGTCCCATTCATGTGTATAACTCTTTGACATGAGAGAATTTTGCCACTCCTTGTAGATCTGCCTGTGGCACATGCCGCAGTTGTTGGGCTTCTTGAAATCCGCATATTTGCACGCTCCCATCTTGGCGGCTGACGCCATGGCGGGAAGGACCAGCAACAAGCCCATTATTATTGCAATCTTTTTGAACATCTTTCCTTCCTCCGTATGTTTCCAGGTGATAAACAGTTTTCCGCCGGCTCCCTGGCCATGCAGGGAAAGCCGGGACGAAAAATTGTCTCAGGATCTTTTTACTTGGCGTGCTTTGACAGGTATTCCGCAACACCTTCTGCCGTGGGCTTCATGGCCTCTTCACCGGGCCTCCAGTTTGCAGGGCAAACCTCGCCTACCGACTCGTGGTACTGCAGGGCCTCCAGTATTCTCAGGGCCTCGTCAAAGTTCCTGCCCAGTGGGAGATCATTTACCAGGTTGTGCCTGATTATCCCTTCCTTGTCTATGAGAAAGAGTCCACGGAGGGCGATGCCTGCATCTTCCAGCAGCACGCCGTAGGAAAGGGAAATCTTCTTGTTGAGGTCTGATACCAGCGGATATTTTATGCGGCCTATACCGCCCTTTTCCACAGGAGTCTGCCTCCATGCAAAGTGACTGTAAGGGGAATCAACCGAAATCCCGAGGACTTCACAGTTTTTCTCCTTGAATTTGTCTATTGCCTTGTCCAAGGCAATTATTTCGGTTGGTCAGACAAAGGTAAAATCCAGTGGATAGAAGAACAGCAGGACGTATTTCCCCCTGTAGGATGACAGGGTCACATCCTGTATTGAATCATCAGGCATGACCGCCTGTGCCGTAAAGTCCGGGGCCTCTTTGGTAACCATTGTGCACATGTCTTTTCTCCTCCTTTTTGCTGGTGGTTGATTTTTTTGTTAGCGGATTTTCATTATTATATTAATAAACATGGTTCAAAAGGTTTCAACCATTGTTTCAAAATATGCCTTGGGGTGGGCACATGCAGGGCATTTTTCAGGGGGCTCATTGCCTTCATGCACGTATCCACAGTTCCTGCAGCGCCACTTGACCGGTGCATCCTTCTTGAAGACCTTGCCCTGCTCGATATTCTTGGCCAGGGCGTTGTAGCGCTCCTCGTGGTATTTTTCCGCCACTGCAATGGCCTCCATCACGCAGGCGATCTCGTTGAATCCCTCTTCCCGGGCGATCCTGGCAAATTCCGGGTACATGGAGGTGTGTTCATGGTTTTCGCCGGCAGCCGATGCCTTCAGGTTTTCCAGGGTGGTCCCTATCTTGCCTGCAGGGAAGGCGCCGGTGATTTCAACTTCTCCGCCCTCGAGAAACTTGAACAGCCGCTTGGCATGTTCCTTTTCCTGGTTTGCCGTTTCTTCGAACACGGCGGCAATCTGTACATACCCTTCCTTCTTGGCCTGGCTGGCAAAGTAGGTGTACCTGTTCCTGGCCTGTGATTCTCCTGCAAATGCAGTCAGTATGTTTTTTTCCGTCCTGGTGCCCTTTAATGAAGCCATATTTTTATTCTCCTTCTTTTGTCTGTTATCTTGCCCGGGTGTTTTTCCCCGGGCATCTTTCAATTTACTGGGTGGCAACTGACCTGCCGGTGTCGGTAATTTCATACTTGCACCTGGCAGGGCTGTTGATCAGGCCCTTTTTCTTGAGGCTCTGGATCCTGCAGCTTACGGACTTTGAGGCTATTCCAGTGGCCTCTGCGATTTCTTTTGTGGTCACTGGTCCGTCCTGGGAAGCAATGGCCTTGAGAATCTTTTCCTGTTCCTCGGTAAGTTTCACTGCACCGTTGTCACCCTTGGATTTTGTTTTGCAAGCCATTTTTTAACCTCCTGTTTCTAAGCTTATAATATGAAATTTATAATATTTTAACTATAAGTATTTTGATTGATTTTTTTAACATCCTGACATTCCGGGCATATGCCACTGAATTCCACCTGGTCATCTATGATCTCAAATCCGCAGGAATCCGAAATCATCGACCTGAGTTCGCTGCCGGGGATTGTCTGGATATCGCTTATCCTGCCGCATCTTATGCAGTGGATATGGTTGTGGGGCTGGATGGTTGCATCGAATCTCTTCTGGCGTCCGCTGTATTCCAGCTTTTTGATTATTCCGGCCTCGGACATCATTTCCAGATTCCTGTAAACCGTTGCGATGCTGATCCTGGGCAGCCTTTTTCTGACAACCAGATACAGCTCATCCGCAGTGGGATGGCTTTTGAGTTTTCGGAGTTCTTCGAGTATTATTTCTCTCTGGCTGGTCATTCTCATATGAATTGGTTTCCTATTTGATAATGATTACTATTTTTAAATAATAGTCACGGATTTGTCAATAAAAAAGATAAATTTTATCCAAGTTTTTTGAAAGGTGAACCATGAATTTTATTGTTGAAACATTTCAGGTGGAACGGGCCCTGGAGACCGGGCCGGACATCCAGGATATCACGTACGAAATTGCAGAAACGGTGAAAAAAAGCCGAATCAGAGATGGAGTGGTGCATCTAAATGTAATTGGCTCAACCGGTTCCCTTACAACCATAGAGTTTGAACCCGGGGTGGTACAGGACCTTGGAGACGCTGTGGAGCGCATGGCGCCCCGCGGCATGGATTACAAGCATGAACTTGCATGGCACGACGGAAATGGCCATAGTCATGTCCAGGCTGCCTTGATGGGGCCCAGCCTGAGCATATGCATCCACGACGGCAGGCTGCAACTTGGCACCTGGCAGCAGGTAGTGGTGATAAACCATGATAACAAGCCCAGGAAGAGGAAGATTGCAGGGACAATAGTGGGAGTTGCCGGATAGGGAAAATAAAAAGAAAGACAGAAAGACAGGCTTTTATGACAACAGAACATGAAGATATATCCCGGGTGTTCCTGGATGGAAAAGAGATCGTTCTTCTTGGGACCGCTCACATCTCCAGGGAATCAGTGGAACTTGTTTCAGAAACCATCCGGAGGGAAAGACCCGATTGCGTCTGCGTGGAACTGGACAGGAGGCGCTACGAGGCGATCTCCCGCAAGGACCATTTCGAGCAGCTGGACATTAAAAAGATCATAAAAAAGAAGCAACTCGCCACCCTGATGGCAAACATGATCCTTTCGTCCTACCAGAAAAAGCTGGGGGAGAAGATGGGAGTCCTGCCGGGAACCGAGCTCATAGAGGCGGCCAGGGTGGCCAAGTCGGAGGGCATTGCCCTGGAACTTTGCGACAGGGATGTCAGGGTCACCCTTTTAAGGGCATGGAGGATGACGCCTCTTTGGAAAAAGGGAAAGCTCATGGCAAGCCTTGTCATGAGCCTCTTTGACGAAACGGACATAACAGAGGAAAAGCTCAGGCAGCTGAAACAGTCAGACGTTATTTCCGAGCTCATGGCAGAGCTGGGCAGAGCCATGCCCGAGCTGAAAAAGGTCCTTATTGACGAAAGAGATACATATCTGTCCGAGAAAATAAAGCAGGCCCCTGGAAAAAGGATTGTGGCTGTCATCGGCAAGGGGCACCTTGAGGGAATCAGGAAGGCCCTCCTGGAAGACAGGAAGGGAGCTATCGAGGATATATCCACTATTCCGCCCCTTTCTCCTGCATGGAAGGTTGCGGGCTGGTCTATCCCTGCTGTTATCATGGCCTCCCTGGTGATCATAGCCTTTAACAGGGGCGCCGGGGTGGCGGGAGACAACATCTTGTACTGGATCCTTGCAAACGGTATCGCTTGTGCCCTGGGGGCAATGGCAGCCATGGCCCATCCGGCCACCGTGGCAACGGCTTTTGCTGCAGCCCCCGTGACGAGTCTTACTCCCGTGATAGGGGCAGGTTACGTTACCGCCTTTGTCCAGGCTGTGATGCAGCCGCCTCTCGTAAGGGAAATCCAGAATGCCTCTGCCGACATGGGAACTCTCAAGGGATGGTGGAAGAACAACCTTCTAAAGGTCTTCCTTGCCTTTCTGCTGCCCGGTATCGGAAGCATGGTGGGTACCTGGTTGGGAGGATACAGGATCATCAGCAATCTCTTTCCGGGATAGGGCCTGTTGAACCATTTGCTAACTCCTCACAGGGTTCTTTGGGGGTATTATCACACAACGGTCTGAAATGTAACTGCTTACAGGGTGCTACAGGTACAAGTCGGAGGGTACGCCTTTTTTCATTCAGTGGCCCTGGTCCTTCTGACAGCCCTCAGGCTCGTGGCAGTCACCACCAGTTGGCGTATAATGGATGCCTTTTGAATCTCTCCAGGCTCGAATCTCTCCCCCGGATTTTTGTCAAGTATCAGACATCCTATGCTGGTTCCCCGGATGACCAG
>CAYZJS010000124.1:0-12230 GCA_964478865.1 uncultured Thermodesulfatator sp. | reverse complement strand
CTGTAAGCATAGACGTAAAAAAACTGGTTGATGGATTTATTAATGGGCAACCTTCGGTAAAAGAGGGATGGATTCAAGTAACAACTACTATTCATGATCCTAGTATCGCAGCCGGGGACAATGAAACCTTTCTAGACCCTTTATATGATAGACGATACGTGGATGAGAATATCAAAGATCATGTTACAGCCACTCTTTCCGATTGGATGCCTACCACCGAAAAAATTCCCTATCCTATTGAAATTAAACAACAGATGTCCACTTGGTGGATACCTGTAAAGGTTTACATAAATTCACTCAGATATGCTGCAGAAGAAAAGGTTGCAACTACTGATTGGATGGATTTAACCCTGAATGTGCCAGTAATGGATAACACTCGGGGATCCCTTTTCATTCTGGCCGAACATCCTTCTCTGGCACCTGGGCAGGTCTTTGCATACCGTTGGATCGATGGCAAGCCCAAGTTCGATCTTTTCAGCAAATGGGGTCATCCAGTTTCCGGGGCGGAGAAACTCTTTTATGCAGAAGATATACAAAATACACCTATCGCATTGCCATTTAGTAGTGATTCCGATGGATTTTCAGTCATACCCTACAGACCCTCAAATGTCAGCATGTCAGCAAATGTTACTAATATCAAGGCATTTGTTGCTGTACCCTTTGGGGGTGGCATAAGACTGACAGGCATGGAGGGGGACTGGATAATTAGAGCGCTTGTGGGTGATATCCACGATATAAACAACTATGATTCCTGGCGGGAGCTCTTATATTATGTACTTCACATAAGGCCAATTACTGGACGATGGGTGATAACAGAGGATATCGGGAATCAATCCTTTACTTATATGGATGGAGATTCAGTTTATCCCCTTAACTTAGTTGAAGAAAGAGGACATCTAAGTGGAGCTTGGCTTACTCCCAAAGGCGAAACAATTCTTACTGTCAATTATGCAAATAATGGTAACCAGATTTGCAAACAGTTTTCTATCCAAGGACACAGAGTCCTGGTAGATAACTGTGTTAAACCTGGAAAATATGAGATCTATTTTAGTGAACCCACCCTGTGGGGAATGTTTGATTACTATTATAGAATTGATAAGTTTGACATTGAAACAGGTGGTAAATTGGAAGGAATATGGAAATACAGAGCTCAAGGTGAAGATTGGTCTATACCAGAAACATTCACGGCAGTTACTCAGGATGTGGTTATATCTTTAGATCCAAGCTGTAATTGTTACAGGGTAGCAGGGAAAGTTAATAACGTGGCAACGCCATTCATTGTGGATACCGGAGCTGCAATGGTCTACCTGAATGCTGGGACTGCAAAAATGTATGGACTGTTGGACGAAAATGGTACAATTTCTTCTGATTTGTGTGTCAGTGGAAGTGCTGCGGGGATAGGTGGTTCCGTATCAGGGTATTATTGTCCGGTTGACATTGAAATAGAAGGTGTTCTCAAAGCCGGCAACGTATTGGCATTTATTCCTGAGGATCAGGGAAACAGCACAATGGCTACTTCTCTTCTGGGCATGACATTCCTCAAGAATTTCCACGTGACCACCAGCGCTGCTGACGGAACCATGATTATCTCAAAATAATATACATCAAAAGCCATAAAGATAATGAAGGCCCCGGTATTCGTTCTATCGGGGCCTTTTTTATTGTTCGGGCTCAAATGTGATCACCGTAATCTCCGGGGGCACTCCTATTCTTAAAGGAAACTCTGCGGTTGTTCCAAGCCCCTGGTTCACGTAAAGCCATTTGCCCCGACCTGATGTGAAAAGGCCCCGCAGGTGTTCATAATCCTTCCCCCGGAAGACAATCGGCCATAAAAACTCCGGCAGCCATACCTGGCCTCCATGTGTATCTCCGCTTAGCCAGAGAACATGTTCATCAGCAGGCACCAATTTCCACAGGCTGGAAAAATGGCTCAGCACCAGGATGGGAATACGCTTATCCGACAGGGCGGCTTCGGTCTCTTCTTTCCAGAAGGCGTAAAACTCGTCGGGTTTCATCCCGGGAGAAACGCCAAGAATCCTTATGATTCTGTTACCTTGAATTTTCACGTCTCTCCAATTGTTTCTGAGGAATACCGGGTTCTTCCTGACCTTGTGTATGCTGCCTGACCGGTGACAAAAAAAGCACCTTACCCTGCCTGTGCTCATATCTGAATCGCCCAGAACCACATATACACCATATCTTGATTTCAAAGATTTCAAAAAACGAACGACTTCAGAATATGACGACCCCCACTGGGCAAGGTCTCCTGTAACACAGACAATATCTGGCTCAATTTCCGCTATTTTACGAATTACAAGCTTTTCTCTAATACCGATTTTGGTTATATGAAGGTCCGAGACCTGTACAATCCTCAGCCCGTGCCAGGCGTTGAAAAGGTGGTCATCCCTGATGATTATCCTCTTTACCACAACCCTGTTGGGCTCAACGAATATTCCATAAAGGATTGCTGAAAAAACAAGAAACAGTAAAACAGGGAATGTGATTTTCTGGTATTGTTTTAGCATCGACGTTTAAACAGGGGGCAAGTTTACTTCTTTATTGTGGCCTCATTAACCATCGGCATGAATTTGTTGTCATCATTCCATGAAGAATGCACCTGATCTTACAAATATCACGGTCATCCTGAACAATCCAAGATACCCCGAAAACATAGGTGCGGCAGCAAGATGTTGTAAAAACATGGGCGTCAACTCCTTGCGGCTGGTAAATCCGGAGCGCCTTGACATGGAAAAGATTCAAAAGATGGCAACCCACGAAGCCCTGGACATAGTGGAACAGATGACCATCCATGAAGACATCAGGGGGGCCTTGGAGGACCTTCACTTCATTGTAGGCACCACTGCCCGGACCGGCAGGAAGAGACGCCCGACGCACTCCCCCAGGGAAGTGGCTGCACACGTGGCCACCTTTGAGCCGGAAATCAGGGCCGGCCTCCTCTTTGGTTCAGAAAAGTGGGGGCTCAGCAACGAGGATCTGGACCTTTGCAGCAGTATAGCAGTTATACCAACCAGCAAATTTTCTTCCATAAATCTTGCACAAAGTGTAATGATTTTATGTTATGAAGTCTTTATGGCAAAATCTGGCTGTCAGGTGATCCACCGGCCTCGGCCTGCCAATTTTGTGGAAATGGAGGGCATGTACAACCACCTCCATGGCATCTTTGAACAGATAGGGCTTTTCCAGAAACAGACACCTGCCTACTGGATGCGGAATGCCAGGCGGCTCTTTAACGGAAAGGCCATAACGGCAAAAGACGTGAAAATGGTAAGAGGTTTCTTGAGACAGGTTAGCTGGGCCTTAAAAAATGCTGGAAAATAGGCCTTTTGTAAAGGTCTTTCTCATTCTTGTTTCCGCATTTGCAGTGTTACACGCCGGTTCTGCAATGGCAGAAACAGGTCTTACCGGGGTCTTTGTCTCTTCCAAGATCCGTCCCTACCTTGACGCCCTGGATGGCTTCAAAAGCAAAACCCAGAGGGAACTCCTGATAATCTACCTCGATGACAACCTGGAACTTGCAAAACACTACCTGAAATCCGGCAACCTTGATGCAGCCGTGGCCATTGGCCCGGAGGCAGCAAAAATCATCTATTCCAGTAGCGTCAAGATACCAGTCAGGATGGTGATAATGACCCTGGATGTCAAGAAACTGATCCCTGGTGCCGACCCCTGCGGCATAGATCTCAGGGTGCCGATTTCATTTCAGGTGAGCCAGATAGCCACCCACCTTGGAAGAGGCAGGAAGGTGGCCATAATCTATAATCCCGGAGAAAATGCAGACGTGATCTCACGAGCCGAAAAGGCCTGCCGAAAGGCCGGCCTGGACCTGGTCTTACTGCCGGTAGCGGGCTCTGATGAAATAATGAAAAGGCTCGCTCCGCAAATCGATGACATCGACGTCCTTCTTTTCATCCCGGACTCAACCGTGATTTCTGAAAAGATAGTTACCCACCTGACAAAGGAGGCGCTCCTCAAGGCAGTTGCCGTGGTTGGCTACAACCATTTCTTCTATGAAACCGGTGCACTCATAGCCTTTACCATAGATTACAGGCAGGTGGGCATAAACGGGGCGGAACTGCTGGAGGAATTTGCCGCCAGGCATGACTGCCGGCTTGTACCACCGCCGGTTGAAATAGAGTGGAATCAAAAGGTCTTCAGGCTGCTCAAGGCAAGGAATCCTGAAAGATGGTCGGATATCCCGGGAGGCATAACCCATGGTGACTAAAAATCTCGCCATGACAGATCTAAATTTCCAGCAGAGACTGGCCATCGGGATTGTAGTCCTCACCATACTGACTACCCTGACCCTGGGTTTTATTGGAAGCAGGCTGTCTGAGGATTTCCTCCTTATAAGGTTCAAGGACAGGATGGATTTTCTGGCCAAATTCCTGGCTGCCAACTGTGAACTCGGGATACTGCTGGATGACAGGCAGATGCTACAGAGACTTGCGGCAAATCTTCTGAAGGAAGAAGACGTCATAAGGGTGGTGATAAAATCCGGCTCGGGCAAGATACTGGCAAGGGCCCAGGTATCGGATGAACCCGGACACGGTATGGTTCAAACCCCTGTAATTCTGACAACCCAGTCGGAAAACCTTGCCTTTGGAACAGCGAGTTCCGGGCAAAAGACCCTTGGCTCCGTTAAAATCTATTACAACACCACTGGCATAGAACAGCTTTCACATGAACTGCACCTGCGCTACGGAGCAGTAACCCTTGTCATTGCGGCAGGCGGCATCATCGCATTTCTGATTTTCAGCAGGTCCCTCACAGCCCCTCTGGAACAGCTCATCGAGGCGGCTCAGGACGTGGCCCAGGGGAACCTTGAGGTCCGGCTGTCCGAAGGGACCCTTCCGGAAACCAGAAAACTTGCCAGGGCCTTCAACACCATGACCGAGGCCCTGAAGCAGAGCAGAAAAGACCTTGAACAGACCTATCAGCAGCTCATACAGCAAAAAGCCCTGGCCGAAATCGGCCATTTTGCTGTCACCATTGCCCACGAGGTCAAAAACCCCCTGGGGATCATAAAAGGTGCTTTGGACATCCTGAAAAAACCGGACATAGACAGTGAAACCAGACAGACCATGATCGATTACGTGGAAGACGAAGTAATGGGCCTCGACAGGCTGATCCAGGACTTTCTGGAATTTTCACGCCCTAAGCCCCTTTCTTTCAGTCAGGTTGACCTTGACGGACTGGTTGCCCACAACATAGTCCAGCGCATGAACCTGGAGTGGAAACCAAGGGGTATAAAGATCGGGTATCAAACCCAGGGCCCGGATCCAGATTTTGAGATACAGGCCGATGCCGACCTGCTGTCCAGGGCCATAGCCAATATAGTCAAGAACGCGTGCGAGGCATCTAAACCGGGACAGACCGTAAATATTTCGCTTTCCAGGACAGGCGGTGAAATTGCCATCCGCATTACCGACCAGGGCCCGGGCATCAGGAAGGAAGACCTGGAAAGGATCTTCCAGCCATTTTTCACCACCAGGGCCAAGGGAACAGGCCTGGGGCTTGCCTTTGCCAAGAGGATTATAGAGGCCCACATGGGCCAGCTGGTTGTTCATCCGAATGAACCTGAGGGAACTACTTTTGAAATAATTCTGGACTGAGAAGATACAAAGGGACATGGCAAATATTCTCATAGTAGACGACGAAAAAAAGATCCGGCACATCCTCGGAATCATGCTTTCCAGGAAGGGACACAGCATCTCGGAAGCCGGCAGCGGCGTAGAGGCCCTGAAACTCCTGGAAAACGGCGCATTTGATGTGGTCATAAGCGATATCCGCATGCCGGAGATGGATGGTTTTGAACTGCTTGAACACATAAGGAAGATGAAAATACCGGTTCCGGTAATAGTGATAACTGCCTTTGGCACCATCGATTCCGCAGTGGAAGCCATGAAAAAGGGTGCAGTAGACTATATTACAAAACCGTTCGAGGAAGAACGGATCGTACTGGCAGTTGAAAAGGCAGCCGGGGTATCGAGAATCCTCAAGGAAAATATCAAGCTTAAAAGGGAGCTGAAAAGGCTTGCCAAGAAGGGGGAGATAGTATGCGTGTCAGGGGCGATGCAAAGGGTCATGGATATGGCGGCAAAGGTCGCCGACAAACCTGACACCACTGTTCTCATCACGGGTGAATCGGGCACCGGCAAGGAGATCGTGGCCAAGTTCATACATGATCACAGCCCCAGGGCAAAGGGACGTTTTGTTGCCATCAATTGTGCAGCAATCACGGACACCCTGGTGCAAAGCACCCTGTTTGGCCATGAGAAGGGGGCCTTTACCGGGGCGGAAAGATCCAAGCAGGGGCTTTTCGAATATGCATCAGGCGGCACCCTGTTCCTGGACGAAATAGGAGACCTGCCCCTGGAAGCCCAGGCGAAACTCCTGAGAGCTCTCCAGGAAAGGACCATCCAGAGAGTCGGGGGTAACGAATCAATAAAGGTGGATGTCAGGGTAATCTGTGCCACCAACCAGGACCTGGAAAGGCTGGTGAAGCAAGGAGACTTCAGGGAAGATCTGTTTTACAGGATAAACGTCTTTCCCATTCATATTCCCCCGCTTCGCCAAAGGAAGGAGGCAATAATCCCGTTGGCAGAATATTTCATACGAAAATTCGTTGACTCCATGCCGGAAGAAGACCAGCAGCTCCTCACCCAGGGCGCCAAAAAGATCCTCATGAACTACAGCTGGCCAGGGAACATAAGAGAGCTTGCAAATACCATGGAGCGCGCCATAATACTTGCCGGGTTGCCGCCTGTAACAGCAGAACACCTTGAATTTCTTAAAACCGGCCAGGAAACAAAGGGCCTGTCTGAAGGGCTGAAATTAAGCCAGGAAGGAATTAACCTTGAGGAGCTGGAAAAGGACCTCATCAAACAGGCCCTGCAACTGACAGGCAACAATCAGAGCGCTGCGGCCAGGCTGCTCGGGCTTACCAGGTCAAAATTCAGGACGAGAGTCAAACAACTGGAGGAAGGCAGTTGAAACTGTTCCAGGGGAAAAATAGACACATGATTACCAGGTACGTAACGGCCCTTTTTGCCGTCCTGGTTTCAATAGCCTTCTCCAAGGCATCCATGGCCGTTCCTACCAGGTTGCTGTTTGTCGGCGAGGATATATCCGTTGTCACCAGTGCCTCCAAACACCCTGAAACCCCGGAAGACGCCCCTGCAATCGTCTCGATAATAGACCGGAACAAGATCAAGAAATACGGCCTCAGAAACCTTGGTGAAGCCCTTTCCACAGTGCCGGGTTTTTACATGGCCCAGAAGGAATGGGGCAAGCAACCCTATTTCAGGGGAATACCGGACAGCTTCCTGTTTCTTTATGATTCCGTGCCCATGACTTCGGACAACACAAAATCAATATTTCCCATGGACGAGGAAATGAGCCTGGATTTCACCAAGAGGATAGAGATAATCAAGGGTCCGGCCTCTGTCCTCTGGGGCCCTGATGCGTATGCGGGCGTGGTAAATCTCGTCCCCCTGGAAGGCCGGGATATAGATGGAATAGACGTGAAACTCCGCGGAGGGACGCCAAACCGATCAGGCCATTTCACGGTTTCACTTGGAAAAAACTACGGTCTCTGGGAAGGATTTCTTGCAGTAAGCGCCACGCAAAACCAGAAATATTTCAAGGGGTACAACGTTCTGGAATGCGACGATCAGGAGGCATGCCCCAGGCAGTACCGTTTGGGAGAAGGAAACATAGATGATTCCAAGTACTTCGAAGCCGTCTTCAACCTGTCCTGGAAGCAGTGGCTCAGGCTGTCTGGACGCTGGTCGGAGATGACCGACAGGTACGTGGTTGGCGAGATGAATTCGGACAAGATCTGGTCTGCCAAGAAAAAGACGCCTTTCAGGTTTATCAGGCTTGAGGCCAAAAAGGACTTCGGCCTGAACAAGCTTCGGTTCAATTCCTACTATTCCGAAATCCCCTACGACGAGCAGCTCGTGGACGTTTCCTGGCACTCCAAGAGCCACATATACCACGGAGAGCTCTTTTTCGACAGGAAGCTCTGGAACTCGCAGGGCCTAATCACCCTGGGGACCTCCTACAGATACAACGAGATCACAGGGGCCGTCACTTCCAAGAGCTTTCTGCCGGACTACCTGCAACCTGGGAACGGACTGTTCGCCCCCATAATCAACCAGGAAGACTTTGACACCCACCTTTTATCATTCTACGGACAACTCCGCAGGCACTGGAAGGCTGTGGAGGTCTGGGCCGGCCTGAGGTTTGACAGTCACAACCAGTACGACGACACCTTCTCATTCAACACAGGAGCCAGGTGGAAGCCCACCGATCAGTGGCTTGCCAAGCTGGTGCTGGGTTCTGCCTACCGGACGCCTTACAACAGGCAGCTGGTCCAAAGAAACGATCTGAAACCGGAGGAAATAAAAAACCTCAGCCTGGATATCACCTGGCACCCCTTTAACGGCGTGCACATCAATTCCACGGCCTTCTGGAACAGGATCAGGCACCACGTCAACGAGGACCCCCACGGCGGCCTTTCAAAGCCAGGCTCCCACAACATCTACGGCATGGAGTTCAATGCCAGGTGGACCCCAAGGCCCTGGCTGACCTTTTGGGGTAACGGGACGTTTTTCAACGATTACGGTGACAAGGAAAGCTACAAGACACTGGATTACATCATCATAGAACCGGACGGATCCCCCAAGCCGTACTATTCAAAATGGAAGACACCCTTTGAAACCGGTCCGAGGGAACTGTTCAACCTGGGAGCCGACTTCCAGGTCATGGAAGGCCTCAATCTTTCGACAAAACTGAAATACGCAAGCTCAACAGTCAGTTACTACGACAAGGGCACGATAAAGTACTCCAGCTCTCCCAAATGGATAACAGATTTTACAGCGACCTATAGCAACATCATATTAAAGGGGCTGGAAGCACAGGTTTCAATAAAGAACCTGTTTGACCGGAAATATCATGTCCCTGGAAAGTTCAGCGATATCAGGACCAACCCATTTACCGCATATTTCACCATCATGTGGCATTACTGAAAAAGCCCCTGCACAAGGGCAGAGGCCTTTAAAAACCCGGATTATGCACTTCAAATGCCCGGCAAGAAGGTGGAGTCTCTTCCAGTTTTAGGCCTGCATGATCCGGGCTAAAAAACGCACTAGAAAATTTTCAGTCTTTTATCGCCAGAAATCCACTACCTTGCTGGTGGCGGCCTGCTCCTTCCTCAGCATGTCCGCCTTGTTGAAATCGGAGATGGCTGCGTCTTCCTCACCCAGCTTGTCAAAGGCCTCACTCCTGAGAAAATAGGCGGGGGCATACTCGGGGGCCAGGTCTATGGCCCGGGAAAGGGCCTCTACAGCCTCGTCTATTTCATCATTCTTGAGGTGAATTGCCCCCTTGTGATAATGAAATCTGTGGTTCTCCGGTTCTATCTTGATGGCTGCCTCTATGTCCTCCAGGGCCTCCTTGTTATGGCCGTTTTTGAGATAGGCGATGGCCCTGGCCTGGAACGCCCTGGCAAACCCGGGTTCAAGTTCGATAACCCTGGTAAAAATGGCAATGGACTCCTCGTACTCTCCATCCATCAATTTAAACTGACCATCCGTAAAAAGTGCATCGGATTCAGGGGTCATAAAACATCACCTCCTTTTCTTTTTTCAAACAGGATTCAGGATGCGTATTATAACATCCTGTCCAAAATTTTTAACAGTATTAAAAATGAAAAAAGGCCGGCTCAACAGGACCGGCCTTCTTGCTATCATTAGTTTACTTTTTGCCTAGGATGCGCATGCCTTTTCAAGGTTGGGAACCATCTGTTTCTTGCGGCTCATTACTCCTGGAAGCCAAACGGTCTTTCCCTCGAGCTTTGCGCCAAAGGCCTTTTCAATAATGGAAGGATCATCTGTAACGGCCATAAGGTCTGTTCCTTCCTTCATGATATCGGTGAGCATCAGGAAGATGCTGTGGGCATTCTTTTCTGCCTTGATCTTTTCCAGCTCTGCGTAGAGGTCATCCCTGATCTTGTCAACCAGATCAAGAGATACGAGTTCCAACTGGCCTATTCCAATGGCCTTGCCGCTCATGTCGAAGTCCTTGTAATCGCGGAAAACGAGATCCCTCGGGGATACACCTTCGACAGCACTCTTGGCCTTGGCCATTTCCATGCCCCATTCCATCATGTCGTCGATACCTGCAATCTTTGCCAGGGCTTCAGCGGCCTCCTTGTCTTCGGGAGTACAGGTGGCAGACTTGAAGAGCACCGTGTCACTGAGGATTGCGGACATCATGAGCCCGGCCACGTTTGCAGGGATCTCTTTCTTGTAAACATCCTTGTACAGGCAGTAGAGAACCGTTCCTGTGCAGCCCACGGGCATGGCGCAGAAGAATATTGGGTTGGGGGTGGTGATATCACCTATCTTGTGATGGTCAACTACGGCCAGAAGTTCGCCCTTGTCCCAGTTGTCCGGTGCCTGCTTGATGTCACTGTGGTCCACCAGCATATACTGATCGCCTGAAACGTCTGTCTTGATCTGGGGGGCATCGTAACCGAACTTCTTGAGGACGACCTCTGTCTCCGGGTTCATCTCGCCCTGCATGCAGGGAACGGCGTCAACACCGAGCATCTTCTGAAGCTCGGCAAATGCTATTGCTGCTGTAACTGAATCGGTATCGGGGCTCTTGTGACCTAGTACATAAACTGCCATTGTTCTAACCTCCTTGATATTAGGTAAATTAAATTTTTATTTCCACCAGCAGGAAATAATAAAAACCGCCACAAAAAGGGAGATCCGGCATGTGGATTCCCATTAAAGACATTAAATAATACACCTTTTAATACTGAATGCAAATTCAGTAAAGATTATTTTTCCCGCCTTTCTTTTCCCTTGACCCGGATTATGGGGCCGGCAAGTTCGCCGAAGACAGAAAGACTCAAGGGCGCAGACATATTTAAGTATTTCAAGTCCCTGATAACGCGGCAGATTCGGTAAAACTGCAAGGCCCTTGTGGCTTCAAATGCCGGGGATATAAAGTTGAAAACAATTTCACCTTTCGGGTGAACGAACTGCCTGCGTGAATTGGAGCTAACTATCTGAGTATTCAAACAAAATCATTTTTCAGGCATTTAAAATGCACAATCCGGGCCTAAAACCAACGGGTCCACGGGACCTGTCCCTGAACCAAGGGCAAAACCCGCATTTATGGCCTGAAAGACCACATGTCTCGCCCTTTCGACTGCATCTGTTACATTATTTCCCCTGGCGATAAAGGCCGCTATGGCAGTAGAAAGGGTGCAGCCGGTACCGTGGGTATGACGGCTTGCAAGTCTCGGGCTTTCATAGAAATGGAATCTGCCGTTAACGTACAAGATGTCTGTACAAAGATGAGAGTCGATACCGTGGCCTCCCTTTAGAAGCACGGCGGGCTTATTCTTGCCGGTAAGGCGCCGTTTTTCCATCAGGGAGTAAAGCTCCAAGATGGCCTTTTCGGAAAATTCAGGGTCTTCCGGGGAAATGCCGGTAAAACGTTCGCACTCCGGGATATTGGGCGTAATGAGGTCAATAAGCGGAAAGAGCTCATCCATGAAAACCGAAACCGCATTTTCCTCCAGCAAGAATCGGCCGTTTTTGGACAGGATTACCGGGTCGGCCACAACGAAAACATCCCTGTATCCTGACAGGACCTCTGCCAGGACGTGGACATTTTCCATGGTGGAAAGCATACCCGTCTTTACAACCCGGGGGCGTATGTCTTCCATGACGGCCTGAACCTGTTCTTTCAGTACGCTACCTGGAATAGGATAGACGGCCTTGACCCCTGTGGTGTTCTGAACAGTCAGTGCCGTTATGGCAGCACAGCCCCAAACCCCAAGGACAGTGAATACCTTGAGATCCTGCTGTACTCCAGCCCCTCCTCCAGGGTCGGAACCTGCTATGGAAAATGCCACCGGCCTTTTCATGACGGAAAATCCTCCTGGATCATTCTTATTACGAAAGTTGTATTCCAGGCAACATACTTTTCAAATACGGGTCTGATAGTTTAGAATACCTTCTTCTCAGGACCTGCACAGGTGGTGCTTGCATGATGTTCACGCGCAAGCCAGGTCTTCAACTGTTTTGAAAAGGAGAATACAGGTAGTGAACCAGTTGCATGAGGCCCTTAAAGGTGTTGTCACAAAAGAAATGGAGCAAGTCGCCCGGGCTGAAGAAATCTCCCCG
>CAYZJS010000123.1:0-17061 GCA_964478865.1 uncultured Thermodesulfatator sp. | reverse complement strand
TGGGATTCTTCATAGAAGCCCGGGGAGGAAAGCTCGCCATGGTATGGTACAATTACCGCGATGACAAGAGCCCTCGCTGGTGGACTTCAAACGGAGACTTTGCCGATGGGGCACAGACCTACACAGGTACCCTGGATGGATGGAGAAATGGACAATGTCCCGAGTGTACGTACCACCAGCCTGAGCAGATGCCTGGTGACGGGGGCAATATGTCCATTGCCTTTACGGATTCAAGCCATGCAGTAGTTGCAGCCGGCGGGGTATCATTTAACATCCAGAGGTTTGAAATACCTTCGTTATGAGCAGGCTGATTTCATGGGTGAATTCTGACAGGAAGCGGGGTCGTATCCGCCCCGCTTCTTTTTTCAGATATAGCCAAAAATATCAGCCAAGACTCAACCGCAGGTATTTTGCGGCTATTTAAAAATTTTTAGGTAGCACAAGGTTAAGCGGCAGGGGAGGGTTTCAGCTCAGCCAAGCCTTGGAAGCTGTCAGTGCAGGTTCCTGTTTCCAAGCCCTCCTTGCCCTTTTACGTTCATGTCCACTTCAATCGGCCTTATCTGCTCCAGTACCCTTTTGCCGGAAGAATCCTATTTTTTAATGCCCGTTCCATTTTCATTGTATCCTCTTTCAAGAAACATTTGTAATATCCACCTCCCGGTGTAAATTCTGTTTTCAAAACGGGAATACTTGCCCTAAAATGATCGTTCTGTTTAAGGGATGCAAGTAACCGCGTACTTTTGGGGTGGAGATCTGACA
This sequence comes from uncultured Thermodesulfatator sp., assembly GCA_964478865.1. GTDB lineage: Bacteria > Desulfobacterota > Dissulfuribacteria > Dissulfuribacterales > QOAL01 > QOAL01. Next base: position 16,302 of record CAYZJS010000123.1, on the reverse strand, counting down.
GCATGAAAACAAATTTTCTTGAAATAATATCGCAAAAGGTGCTGCTGGCAGACGGTGCCCTGGGCACCTTTTTTTATGAAAAGGGCATAGGGCTCGGTACCAAGACCGACCTCCTGAATGTCACCGACCCCGAGCTTGTTTATTCCGTGCATGAGGAATACATCCGCGCCGGGAGCCAGGTGATCGAGACCAACACCTTTGGTGCAAACAGGTTTCGCATTTCCCAGCTTGGCTCCAATTTTTCCGTGGAACAGATAAATATAGAGGGGGCCCGCCTTGCTTCAAAGGCAGCAGGGAAAGAAATATTTGTAGCCGGCTCCGTAGGCCCAACAGGTGTGGATTTTCCCCTGGACCGGGATGAATATTCCGAGGATGATCTCAGGGATGCGTTCAGGCAGCAGATGGCAGCACTCCTTGAAGGCGGGGCAGACCTTTTCATCCTGGAGACCTTCACGTATCTCGACGAGCTTCTCCTTGCCATCGATGTTGCCAAGGGTCTTGACCAAAATGTCCCCGTGGTGGCCCAGATGCTGTTTCCTGCCCACGGGAAGACCCCCCTTGGCCTGGATGCAGTGGAGTGTGCCAGAAAATGCATGGCCGCGGGCTGTGACGTGTTCGGCACCAATTGCGGCCGCGGCGTAAAGGCCATGCTCCAGGCAATCGAAAGGCTGTCTGAAATAGGAGACGAGATTCCCCTTTCCGCCTTTCCAAATGCCGGCATACCGGAAGTTATAGATTGCCGTACCGTTTATTCCACCCCTCCTTCCTACATGGCGGAAAAGGTGGAAGAGATGGTAAAGCTTGGAGTCCGCCTGATAGGAGGCTGCTGCGGTACCACTCCCGCCCACATCCACGAGTTTCAAAAAAGGCTGCACCTCAGGCGTTCTTCTGCCATTCCCGTTTCAGCCCGCTCCTCGGCAGTGAAGGAAAAGGGGCTCCAGAAGGCGGCTCAGGGGCCTGGAGGGCTTCTTTCCTCTCTTGATCGAGGTGAGCTGCCGCTTTTCGTGGAGCTTGACCCTCCTGCCCACCTGGACGTTGAAAACGTGCTTAACGGAGCGGAAAACCTTGCCCGCGTCGGGACAAGCTGCATAACCCTTGCCGAAAATCCCCTGGCGGTGCTGAGGGCGGATAATCTTTCCCTGGCGCATATCATAAAGGAGCGTTTCGGCATTGAGACGGTTTTGCACCTCACCTGCCGGGACAGGAACGTCCTGGGGCTCCAGGCACAGGTCATGGGCGCCCATCTTCTTGGCATAAGGGGGATTCTTGCCATCACAGGAGACCCTGCATCTTCCAGCGACCAGCCCGGAGTGAGCGGCGTATTCGATATCAACTCATATGGCCTTGTAAGGATGATCTCGGGCTTCAACCGGGGTGTGAACATGGCAGGCCGCGATATGAAGAAACAAACGGATTTTTCCATCGGTGTTGCCTTCAGCTTCAGGCCCAAAAATCCGGGGCTCCAGCTGAGGCGCCTTGAGAAAAAGGCAAGTCTCGGGGCCCATTTTGTCATGACCCAGCCCGTTTTTGACAGGGCCTCCATAGAGGACATGATGAAACTTACCGGGCATCTGGATCTTTTGATCCTTCCCGGGCTTTTCCCCCTAATATCCGCAAGGAATGCCGAATTCCTTCACCATGAACTGCCCGGGATATCCATACCGTCAGGTATCCGGAAAAAGTTGTGGCAGTACGAGAAGGTGGAGGACCAGAGAAAGGCCGGTATCGAGATCACGCAAAAGCTCATCGAGGAGGTGGCATCCTTCGTGGACGGGCTTTACATCATAAGCCCCTTGAACAAGTGGGAGGTGCCGGTAAATCTTGTCCGCATGGTCAGGGGGGCCGGCTGGAAGGGCTCCGGCAAAATAGGGAAGCTGTCCGGCAGGGTTTAGATGAAAGGCTTTTTCAACCTGGTGACATCTTCCAGGCTCCAGGCCCTGCTTGCTGACCTCGAGCCCGTGGCTGCCGAAACCCTGCCGATAGACGAGGTCATTGGCCGGGTGGTGGCACGGGACGTTTTTGCAGGCGAAGACCTTCCCCCGTTTTCCCGCTCCACCATGGACGGCTTTGCGGTCCGGGCCAGAGATTCCTTTGGCGCAAGCGAATCGGAACCCGCCCTTTTTTCTGTTTCAGGTGAGGTCCGAATGGGCGAAGACGGTACGGGGGTTTGTGTCAGGCCGGGCCAGGCCGTCAGGATATGGACGGGAGGGCAGCTGCCTGCCGGGGCCGATGCTGTGGTCATGCTGGAATATGCCCGTGAGATCGGCCAGGACATGATCGAGGTGTTCAGGGCAGTGGCACCTTCTGAAAACATCATTGAAAGGGGCCAGGATTACCGGAAGGGAGAGATGGTGTTTCCAAAAGGCACCAGGCTCAGGGCACAGGAGCTCGGGGTGCTGGCAGGTCTCGGAATCCTGGAGGTCGAGGTCAGAAAGCAGCCCCTGGCTGTTGTAATAAGTACCGGAGACGAGCTTGTTCCAAGGGAAGAGAGTCCTCCTCCCGGCAAGATAAGGGATATAAACACCACTACCATTTCTGCCCTCTGCAGGGCCGACGGATGCCGCGTTTTCAGGATGGGCATCATACCTGATTCCTATGAAGACATGCTTGACGCATGCCGGAAGGCCCTTGAGATGGAGGCTGATCTTGTCCTGGTATCAGGGGGCAGTTCCGTTGGCAACAGGGATTTCACCATGAAGGTATTTCGTGACCTGGAAGGCAGTGAACTGCTGGTCCATGGAGTTTCCATAAGGCCCGGCAAGCCGACCCTGGTTGCAAAACGGGGGAATGCCGTACTGTTTGGCCTTCCGGGGCACGTGGGCTCTGCCATGGTCGTCTACTGGCTTTTTGTCCGCCATGCCATCTCGGTGCTCCTGGGAGCTGATCCGGAAAAGGGCGTCATAAAGGCCCCTGCCATCTGCTCGGAGCATTTCCCCTCGGTTATCGGCAGGGAGGATTACGTCCGTGTGGCCCTGGAAAGGTCTTATACTGAAGAAGGAAAACCGGTGCTAATGGCAAGGCCTGTCCACGGCAAGTCCGGACTAATCTCCACCCTGGTAAGGGCGGACGGACTCCTTGTAATACCCCGGGACGTGGAGGGATACCATGGGGGAGAATACGGCGAGGTGATCATTTTTCCATGAAAAGAAAGATTTATCTTAGCATGAAGACCCTGCCAGAGGCCCGGAAGGCCCTCCTTTCGCTGTCCAGCGCCGGGGAACTGGTGGGGGAGGAGGAGATAAGCGCAAGAAATGCAGACGGGAGGGTGACTTCCAGGCCTGTTATTGCCAGGCTTTCGTCTCCGGGCTTTCATTCCGCCGCCATGGACGGCTTTGCGGTGCGGGCCGAGGAAACCTTTGCTGCCCGGGACGATGCACCTGTAAAACTTGCCCTGGGAGAACAGGCCATTGCCGTAAATACCGGAATGGTGCTTCCCGACGGGAAAGATGCAGTGGTAATGGTGGAGCATGTCATAGAGTCGGAGCGGGGAGACGGCATCTTGCTCAGAAGCCCGGTCTTTCCCTGGCAGCACGTCAGGAAGGTGGGCGAAGACATCGTGGCAACGGAACAGGTCTTTCCGAGTAACCACCTTCTTGCCCCCTTTGATCTCGGCGCCTTGATAGCCAGTGGCAACAGCAGGCTGTGGGTATGGAGGCGGCCTCTTGTAGAGATAATCCCCACGGGTTCCGAGCTTGTGGATCTGGAACAGGTGGGCATGGATGAAATCTCCATGGGCATGACGCCAGAATCCAATTCCGCAGTACTTGCCGCCATGGTCAGGTCGGCCGGGGCCCTTGCAATGGTCCATGAAATCGTTCCGGATGATTTCCATTCCATAAGAAATACCATAAAGCAGGCCGTGGACGGAGATGCGCAGGTGATCCTGGTAAATGCTGGCTCTTCTGCAGGAAGCGCAGACTACACCGTGCAGGTGATCCAGGAACTTGGCCGCGTACTGGTTCACGGGGTCACCATCATGCCAGGCAAACCCACCATCATCGGCCTGGTTTCAGGCAAGCCCGTGATAGGTATTCCCGGCTATCCGGTTTCGGCCATTATAGCAATGGAACAACTGGTCATCCCTCTACTCTGCAAACTCCAGGCAAGGCCTGAGCCGTTTCCCGTGCGGGTTAAGGCCAGCCTTTCCACCAATCTGCCATCCAGGGCCGGGATAGAGGAATTCCGCAGGGTGATCGCGGGAAGGATGGGAGACAGGGTGGTTGCAAGCCCAGTGAAGAAGGGGGCAGGCTCCATCTCAACCATTACCAGGGCCAATGCCATCATGAGGATTCCCCTGGAGTCAGAGGGCTTCGAGGAGGGACGCACGGTTGAGCTGGAGCTTCTTCGTCCCTGGCAGGACCTGGAGAAGACCCTTGTATGCATAGGCAGCCATGACCTTACCCTGGATCTCATGGCGGACAGGCTCAAGCGCCTCTCCCCGGGTTTGCAGATGGCTTCAACCCATGTTGGGAGCCTTGGAGGGCTGGTGGCTGTCTCCAGGGGGCTTGCCCACGTGGCAGGAACCCATCTCCTGGACCCGGAAGACGGAAGTTACAATATCTCCTATGTAAAAAGGTTCGTAAGGGGCAGAGATACCGTGCTGATCAACCTGGTTTACCGCCAGCAGGGTTTCATGGTGGCCCCGGGCAACCCCAAGGGTATTTCCGGCATAACCGATCTTTCCAGGCAGGATGTGGTCTTTGTTAACCGGCAGGCAGGTTCCGGAACCAGGGTGCTGCTTGATTTCGAGCTTGAAAAGGCCGGTATCAACCCGGATGAAATCCAGGGGTATGACAACGAGGAATACACCCACATGGCAGTTGCCGTAAGCGTTTTGAGCGGCAAGGCAGATGCGGGGCTCGGCATCCTTTCGGCGGCCAGGGCCCTGGGCCTTGATTTCATACCTGTCTGCGAGGAAAGGTACGATCTGCTTATACCCCTGGACTGTCTTGATTCTCCAATCCTGAAAAAGGTGCTTGATTGCATGAATTCCACCTCCTTCAAAAAAGACGTGGAGGCCTTGGGGGGCTACAGTACCAGGGATACTGGCAGGGTGTTTTGGAAGTCCTCTGGCGCGCAGTAAAGGCAAGTCCCCGAAGGCGTGTCGCCCTTGGTTGTATCTGAAATAGATCTGATGGACCTCCTGATAAGGAAGGAATTTTTTTCATCCATCTTCTCCCCCTTCATGGGCAATTCCGGTTTCCTGCTGTAACAGGAAGATTTCAGTTCTCCCACCGACTGGTCGACAAAGAAACCGTACAGATAAAATGCTCAGAGTTTTTGGGAGAAATGTCTCTATGGAGAAAAACAATCCAATTGTTCAGCGCCTGTTAAGTATTCCCGTCAGCTTCAAAATTATTCTTGCTGTATTGCTCGTCGTGGCCATTGCCCTCGGGATATCGGCTTATCAGACTATTGAGGTGATAAGGGCCCAGGAGAAGACAGTTATTCTGAAGGCACAGAATCGGGGCAAGCTTCTTGAAGAAAAGATCAAAGACACGGCCACCCAGTATCTGCAGGAGGCCTTTTTGATCTCCAACATGGAAAATGTGAAAGCCAGCCTGGCCGGCCGGGACAGGGCTTCCCTGGTTTCCTCTTTTCCGAAAATGATCAGGGAAACATCTGCACTTGACAGGACAAGGACCCTGAAAGTGCATTTTCATGTAACGCCGGCCAAGTCTTTTCTCAGAACCTGGAAACCCGGCAAGTTTGGAGATGATCTCTCAGGATTTAGGCAGACAGTGGTGGATGTTCAGAACACTGGCGCAAAGATTTCCGGGATAGAGGCCGGAAGGGCGGGACTTGCCATCAGGGGAGTGGTTCCGGTTCTTGATGACTCTGGCAAGATTGTGGGCAGTGTTGAGGCGTTTTGTGATCTTGCTCAGGTCATTGGTAATTTTTCGAGAGGTACGGGAGACAAGGCGGCCCTTTTCAGAATAGAGCAGGTCAAGACATTCAAGAAGCACGGTAGCGACGAAATCCGTTTTGGGAATATATCCATGCTCTTTGCCCAGGATCAGTCATTGGTCAAACAATTTATCGACAAGGACTTCTTGACCAGAGGCCTTTCCCGGCAGGTCACCAAACTGGCGGGGAACATGCTTTTGGTTGCCACCCCGCTTAAAGACTATGCAAAGAACGCCTCAGGCGTGTATGTCAGTTTCACAGACCTTGCCCCCTTTAAGCAGGCACAGTTTTCTTCCATGGTGAAGGCCGGATCGGTGGCCCTTGTCTCTTTTGTCCTGCTGGCGGCGTCCGTGATCCTGCTGGTCAGCCGCGTGGTGGTACGACCGCTGAACCATACAGTGGATGTGCTGAATGAGGTTTCCAAGGGCAATCTCAGCCAGTCAGTGGAGATACTGGGCCGGGATGAGATGGGGCGTCTTGGTGAAGGTGTGAATCACATGATCCAGAGTATTAGGAAACTGGTCCAGGAGATGCGGAATCAGAGCAAGGAGCTTGAAAAAGCAGGCGTCGAGCTCCAGGAAGTCTCTGGTCAGGCGGCTGCCAGCGCCAGTGAAACCAGTGCCCAGGCGGATGAAATTACATCCATCAGCACGGCAAATGAGGAGAGGATAAATTCCGTTGCCGCTGCCAATGAAGAGGTAACGGCTACAGTCAGGGAGGTTGCCCAGAGTTCCATGCTTTCCATGAATATGGTTACAGATGTGGGGGCGAAGGTGGATGAGACTTCCCATACCATCAACAAGCTTCATGAATATTTTATCCAGATCGAGGAAGTGATGCAGTTTATAAGGGGCATAGCGGAACAGACCAATCTTCTTGCCCTGAATGCCACTATTGAAGCAGCCAGGGCGGGAGAAGCCGGCAAGGGCTTCGCGGTGGTTGCAAGCGAGGTTAAAGAACTCGCCGGACAGACGGGTGAGGCCACAGACAGGATAGTGAACACGATACAGGGGTTGCGGAATATTGTGGATGCCTCTGTGGAGGCCGTGGGGCAGGTACATGAAATGATCGATCCCGTGAAGGCCATTGCCAAGGAGGTATCCATGGCAATGGAGGAAAATATAGCCTCGGTGAACGAAATAAGTCAGCGTGCCCAGGAAGTGGCGGCCAGCTCCACCGATTCCGCCAGGCAGATAGAAGAGCTCAGGGGTGCAATTAATATAGTAGCCAATGCTGCAGAAAAGTCCGCCGCGACTTCGGGAAGGCTTAACAACCTCGCCAAGGAAATGGAAGCCTTGATATCCAGGTTTCAGATATGAGGGAATAAGGAAATGAAAAGGATCTTAATTCTGGAAGACAGCCTGATAGTAAGAAAGCTTTTGGCAAGCCTCCTGAAAGCCAGGGGATACGAAGTGGTAGAGTGTGATTCAGTGTCAGGGGCCATGGGGAAGACCGGCAATATAGATCTTGCCATTCTAGATTACCAGCTTCCAGATGGCAACGGCCTGGAGATAGCTGAAAAAATCCGCAGCCACCGGCCCGGTATCCCAATGTTTCTCTTGACTGCCAGGGGAAGTCATGTCCCAAGGGCAGTGGCGCAGAAGGCAGGGATAAGGGAATATATGGAAAAACCAGTGGAACCAGAGGCCATAATGAGTGCTGTGGATTTATGTTTTGAACAGGGGGCTGTATAATCCCGTGTGCCGGTTTGAGTCGGCAGTCGGTCTTGGGCAGTGTGCCCTAATACTGTGCCCATGATATCAACTGAAAGCTGAAACGCCATGTGGCATTATTGCTTCCAAGCATTAATCGCTATTCTATTGTTCACCTGTCTCGGACTTTCTTTTCAGCTAATAAGGAAGGCGCGGCTGATTCGGATACTCAGACGTTCACGCGACCGGTTTAAGACTTTGGTTGACCTGTCCCCTTATGGAATCGCCCTAACCAGGCGTGATGGAGTCATAGTGTCAGCTAACAAGGCACTAGCAGACATGCTCGGATGCGAAGTACAGACCCTGATAGGCCAGAATTTTTCACAGGCACTGGGGATAGATCGCGAGAATCTGCAATCCGATATCACGGCCCTTGAACCAGGCCGGATTTTTGAGCTGCCTATGGTCACAGTTAGGCATGAGGGATCGGCACCCCGCCATGTTAAGCCTTTTCTCTTTCTAGATGCTTTGCAAAAGGATTCCCTGTTCTGGCATTTATCAGACCAGACAGCCAGTTTCGAGCTTGAAAGGAAGTTCGCCGACCTCATAGAAAATGTGCCCGTGGGCCTGTTCTGGGCAGATCTCAACGGGGGTTTTAACCTTGTAAATCCCGGTTTCAGAGAGATCTTTGCTGGTGGCAAGATTCCACGCTCCATGGAAGAATTGTTGTCAAAAGAAGGCTGGGAATCGATTCGAAAAAAGGTGATGGAGGGGGGAGCGCAGAAGGCCGGGCTTATTTTTGGGGAAGGTGACTGCAGGATTAACCTGGCCCTCAAGGTCAAGTTGTGTGAACATGGTGGGACAGCATGTCTTGCCGGAATATTGAAAGACGTTACCGAGCAAGTGCGGCTAAACGAAAGCCTGGAAGAAGCATATCGCAAGGCGGAGGCTGCGAGCCATGCAAAAAGCATATTTCTTTCACACATGAGCCATGAACTGCGCACTCCTCTAAACGTTGTCCAGGGCATGGCCTCCCTCCTGGAAGACAGGGTCGGTGATGCGGACACCATGGAACTTGTGCTCGATCTTAAAAAGGCATCTGAACATCTTACATCGCTTATAGGAGAGATCCTGGATCTTGCCAAGATAGAGGCCGGCAGGCTGGATCTTGACTTGAAGCCGTTTGATATGCAGCATCTTTTGGAAGATCTCGAAAGCGTGCTTGGTGTACAAGCCCGTTTCAAGGACCTCGCCTTTACGGCTGTCATGGCTGAAGGTACGCACAGGTTTTATCGTGGGGATCCTGTGCGCATAAGACAGATGATCTTTAATCTTGCCGGTAACAGCCTGAAATTGACCAGGGAAGGTGAAGTTTCTATCACCGTGTGCTCCAGAGGTGAATCTGAAAACGGCAGGGAGCTGATAGAGATATCTGTTTCTGATACAGGGCCGGGTATCCCGGAGGAACTGCTGCCCGGACTCTTTGAACCATTTGTGCAGGCTGACGAGGGTCGAAAGGCCGGTGGAACGGGCCTGGGGCTTTCCATTACCAGGGAACTGGCGGAGCTTATGGGCGGCGGCATCACGGTGGAAAGTCAAGAGGGTTCAGGCACCACGTTCCGCGTGAACATTCCATTGGAAAGACTGGATGCTGGGGATATGCCAGCCAGGAATAAAGATAAAAAAGGTTTAATCCCCAGCCCGGGCCGTGCCTTGGTGGTGGACGACGTTGCAATGAACCGGAAGGTCTTGCGCATGTTTTTAGAAAAAAGGGGTTGGGAAGCCGTGGAGGCGGAAAACGGCAGACAGGCCCTGGATATTCTGGAACAGAGGCAGGATTTTCAGGTAATCTTCATGGACGTGTCAATGCCAGTGATGGATGGCCTGGAGGCTACTTCCAGGATCAAAAGACAGGATTCACTGAGGGAGATCCCGGTTGTAGGTGTTACTGCCCATGCCATGTCTGATGACAGGAAACGGTTTATAGATGCAGGAATGGACGGATATGTCTCAAAGCCTGTGAGGCCGGAACGTCTCTGGGCCGAGGTGGCAAGACTGCTTGGGACTGGTGGTGGCAACGCCCCTCTGTCCATAGTAAGTGAAAGGAAAGAGGCCCGGAAACATACAGGTGGCAGCGCAGGGGATTTACTCCTGGATTTTGAGGCACTGGTCGAAACCTGTGAAGGCATGGAAGATCTGGCCATGGAGCTTGTGCAGGAACTATCCAGGGAATGTCCCAAGTGGCTAAAGGAGGCGGAAGAGGCTGTGAAGGATGGAGATGCTGCCCGCATTAGGAAGATCTGCCATCTCATCAGGGGGACTGCCTCCACCGTGCATGCCAAGGAGCTTCAGATTGCGGCAGAGGCCCTGGGAAAGGCCGCCAGAGAAGGCAAAAACGGCGAACTGTTTCCGCGTTTCCAAGAGCTCCAATCAGCGATATATCGGCTGGAAAAATGGCTCAGAGACAACCTGCTTTTCCAGGAGGCGGTGGCCAAGCTGGAAACGCTGTCCCGATCCGCTTCTACCGTTTCCTGTTTACATAAGGCTTGAACTGCATATTTAACGTTTTAAGCTTCATGGGGGCCATAAATTACCCGATTTGCCATATTTTCAAAAGTTGGACTGGATCGGATCTGCACTGCTAATTTCAAGATCAAACGGCCCTTGGTTGTTTCCAGTAATTGGCAGTTTTATCAAGGTCAGGGAAGATTCTTGAGCATACCTCTGGCAACAGACAAGAGTTTTTCAAATTCCGGGCCGCTGTCTTTTATCTGGATGCTGACAGGGGCTAGGAGAAGATAACTGTTCCCCTTCTTGATATAAAGTTCGGTCACAAGCCCGCCCGGGATTGCAAGCTGCGGATCGGGTTCGGTTACCGCCATGGCAGCTTCATATCCGAGGCCGGAAACATCTTTTACTGTGTATCCGTCCCCGAGGTTGGACATCATTTCCCGGGCAGAGGACTTGCTGTCCTGTCCAATGCTGACCATGAGGGCCGTAAAGCCGCGTTTGTTTAGATAATTGCAAGCCTTACCTGTGCCATAGTTCCTGTGGCTCGTTTTTTTTACCACCGGAAAGGCATCTGCAACCTCATTAAATGGCATGAGCCCGCAAGGATCGACATTTATCTTGCCGGCAGCAAGAGCGTGAACCGGCACGGACGTAATAAAAAGTACAGTGAGACAGGTGACGAGAGAAAGGTTTTTCATGATAGGCTCCCAAATGAATGATTCGAGGATCTGATTCTATTGTTATATATACTAGCCTGGTTTTTATTGCCGTTGCAATCTTCCAATCAGGGGCCGTTCATTTTTTTGCCCGCCCTAAAAAAACGAACCCAAGAACAGGGCGGAAGGGAAGAAATGGAATTATTTTAAATGAGTTTACAGGCATTGTTGCGTCACACTTGTTGCAAGAGAGCCACGGCTACTCGGGAGATTATTGAGTGTGAAGTTTACTCAAAACGATAGAGAGTTCTGCTTCGGTGCTGGGTAACTATCTGAAATCACTGGAGCCGGCAAGCGGACTCGAACCGCTGACCTGCTGATTACGAATCAGCTGCTCTACCAGCTGAGCTATGCCGGCTTCCCCGAATACAGGCAGTTATTATCATAACATGATTGTGGTGGTCAAGGCTGTACGGTTCAGATAACAAGTCTCATGAGGTCTTCCGCCAGAATGACCGGGCCATCGTACTTGCTTTTGCACGGGGTAAGCATGTCGCTCTTGTCGCATTCCGGATAGAAATGTGTCAGAAGCAACCTTTTTACCCCTGCTTCCTTGGCCACGGTTCCTGCCTCTGACGGCGTCATGTGCCCCTGCACCTTGTGTCCTTCCGGGGAGGCGCATTCCAGCACCAGGAGATCGGCATTTCTTGCAATCTCGATTATCTCTGGGCAAAAATCCGTGTCTCCGGAGAAAACGATGCTTTTCCCTCCCGGTGTTTCTACCCTGTATGCAAGGCTCAGAGGTGTATGGCTGGTGTGAATGGTGCTTATGGTAAGTGGAGGCAACTGCTGGCTTGTTGGCAGGGTGACAGGGATTTCTTCGAAGATGATGGAATCATTTGCAGGACGTACCCATTCACCGTAGGCTGTTTCAAAGCCGTGCAGCAGGTCCTTGAGGCCTTCCGGTCCCCATACGAGAACAGGTTTTTTCCGCTGGAAGCCGGGGCCGTATTTTGATGCGAATATGAAAGGCACCAGCTCCCCGGTATGATCCGGGTGGAAGTGGGTATAAAGTATAAGATCCACCTGGTCCTGCCTGATCCCTGCCTTCACGAGCTGTCTCAGTGTGCCTGCCGCAGAGTCGATGACAATGGTGAGTCCTTCTGCCCTGAGACACTGCGCAGGGCCTGCCCTTCTCAGAGAGGGAACACAGGTACCTGAACCCAGTATGATAACTTCCAGGAAATCGGTTTTCATATTTCTTTCCGCCCACCGAATTTGTCAGTCTGAATTGATTTAACCATATCTGCTGCTGATGTGGCAACCACAGCATTTTTTAACAGGGTTTTCGACGTTTTTAGGTCCCACCTAAGTAAGACGGACACGCGCGCTTTTTTTAAATCTTCCTCGAGCAGATGTGACTTCTCAGCCGTGTTCGTGAACCGGGCATCTTTTTGAGTTGCCATATTCCCATGGAACCCGCCTGTCTCCGGCATGTCTTGAGTTATGTCTGATTTGCTGGTACATGAAGGATACAAGGCCTGTATCACAAAAAGGATGGAGTTCATGAGGATGCTGAAGCTTCCGGTAGGCATACAGAGTTTTGAGGTGATCCGCACAGACGGGTACTACTACGTTGACAAGACCCGTTTTGTCAGGAAGCTTGTGGACGAGGGCAAGTATTACTTTCTCTCGCGACCGAGGCGTTTTGGCAAGAGCCTCTTTCTTGACACCCTGCGCCAGGCCTTTCTCGGAAAGCGTGAGCTCTTTGAGGGCCTCTACCTTGAAGGCAACTGGGACTGGGAGGCCAGATACCCTGTGCTCTACATATCCTTTGGGGCAGGCGTCCACAGGAATGTGGACGAGCTTTTGCAGACCCAGGAGGAGATACTTGATTCCCATGCAAGGAGATACGGGATAGGGCTCAGCCGTCCTTCCATCAAGGGCCGCTTCATGGAGATGATAGAGCAGCTGGCGGAGGGCTCTGGCCGCCGGGTGGTGGTCCTGGTTGACGAGTACGACAAGCCCATCCTTGACAACATAGAGCGTCCTGGGGTAGCTGCAGACATCCGCGAATCCCTCAAGAACTTCTATTCCGTGTTAAAGGATGCTGATCCGTACCTCAAGTTCTGCATGCTTACCGGTGTGACCAAGTTTTCCAAGGTGTCCCTGTTTTCTGGCCTGAACAACCTCAAGGATGTCACCATACATCCTGGTTACGGCACCATCTGCGGTTACACGCAGGAGGACCTGGAACGGGTGTTTCCCGATCGTCTCGGCGGGGTCGACCTGGATGCTGTGCGCCACTGGTACAATGGGTATTCCTGGCTTGGCGAGCCCGTGTACAATCCCTTTGACGTGCTGCTCTTTCTTGATACACGTGAATTCCGTCCTTACTGGTTTGAGACAGGCACGCCCACGTTCCTGATCAGGCTCTTGATGGAGCGGAACTATTTTGTGCCGAGGCTTGAAGACCTTGAGGCCGGCGAGGAGCTCATCGAGAGCTTTGAGCTTGATTCCATAAAGCCAGAGACCCTGCTCTTCCAGGCAGGATACCTGACCATCAGGGATGTCAAGAGGCTGCTTGGACACAAGAGGGCCTATGGGCTTCGCTATCCCAACCTTGAAGTAAAGTCGGCCTTTTCCGAGCACCTGCTCACCTACTTTGTCCAGGATGTGCATGTCAAGACAGAGAACGAGATCAGGATGGCCCGTCTGCTGGAGGCAGGCGACGTTGAGGGCCTGATGGGGGTCTTCAAGTCCTTTTTTGCATCCATACCCCACGACTGGTACAGGAAGAACGAGCTTTCCGGCTACGAGGGCTACTATGCAAGCATATTCTACTGTTACTTTGCGGCCCTCGGCGTGGACGTACTCGTAGAGGATGCCACCAGCCACGGGCGTCTTGACATGGCTGTCATGTTCAACGGGTGCTGTTACCTCTTTGAGTTCAAGGTGGTGGAGCTTGAGCCAGGGGGCAGGGCGATGGAGCAGCTTGAGGCCAGGAGGTACCACGAAAAGTACATTGGAAAGTGCGCCATGATTTATCTCATAGGTGTCGAGTTCAGCAAGAAGGAGCGTAATATCGTGGGGTTTGAGGTGAGGGAGGTCATAAAAGGTTCATAGATGCTGAAGCTTCCGGTAGGCATTCAAGGCCATAAAGGGAGATAGGAACAGGCGGGAAAGTGTATCTTTCCCGCGTTTTCCTTTCCTGAAAATCTTTGTAGGAGTGGAATCAAATGGATGGATGGCGGGGTACTGTTCTAAATGTCGACCTGACCACGGGCAAGGTGGAAAAGGCAGGTCTTGACCGGGAGGCTGCAGCCCTTTTTCTCGGGGGCAGGGGGTTGAATTCCTATACCCTGTTCAACGAGATAGGGCCTGGAACCGACCCCCTGGGGCCGGAAAACATCCTTTGCATCGCCCCCGGAATTCTGAGTGGCACTCCCCTTCCGCTGACCAGCAGGGTGGAGGTAAGCACCCTTTCTCCCTACAGTGGCATCCTGGGTGATGGAAGCGCAGGCGGGATGTTTCCCGCGTTTCTCAGGCTTGCAGGCTATGACCAGGTGGTCATAAGGGGTAGATCGCCCGAGCCGGTTTATCTGTGGATAGATGATGACCGGGCCGAGCTCAGGGATGCCTCTTCACTCTGGGGCCTGAGTACCTGGCAGACCGTTGACGCCCTGAAAGAGGCGCACGGCCGGGATGTGAAGGTCGCCTGCATAGGACAGGCCGGTGAAAACCTGGTGCGTTTTGCCAGCACCATAATGGACAGGCATTCTTCTGCGGCAAGAGGCAGCGGAGCGGTATGGGGCTCCAAGAGGCTAAAGGCCATAGCTGTCCGGGGGACGGGAAGGGTGGCCCTTGCAAGGCCGGAAGAATTTCGGGCCCTGGCAGAAGAGGACAGGCGTTTTTTCCTGACAGATGAATTTCAGCACGGGGTGGTGAGAAAATACGGGACGCACATAGGGGTGCTTTCGTGGGAGCCCGGGTTTCGTCACTTCGAGCGCTATCTCCAGGAATCCGACATCCCTCCAGGCCTTCTGCCCGAGGCCTGGAAGCAGTTTGAGACCGGAAGGTACGCCTGCTACGGATGCCCTGTGGCGTGCAAGAACAGGTACGAGATACCGGAAGGCGCATACATGGGCGAGCGGAACGCAGGGCTCGAATACGAATCTATCAACTGCCTGGGGCTTAATTCCGGCATAACGGATTCCAGGGCCATCATGGTTCTTTCCAATCTTGCGGACAAGTACGGCATGGATGTCATAGCACTTGGAAACACCATGGCCCTTGCAAAGGACCTTTATGCCAGGGGCATCCTGACTGACAGGGACACCGGCGGCATGAGCCTTGACTGGGAGGATGCGGAATCCCAGACAGAGCTTGTGCATCTTGCCGCCATGCGAGAGGGATTCGGCAACGTGGTGGCAGAAGGCCTCTACAACATGGCCAGGATCATAGGCGGGGATGCCGCCGATTACTGCTATCACGTCAAGGGGCTTTCAAGGGGGGTGCACCCACCCGGGATCTTTGCACTGGCCCATGCCACGTCCACGCGCGGGGCGGATCATCTTCGCGGCAGGACCTGGGCATACGGAGAAAACGACGGGGAGCTTTTCAGGCAGCTTGTGGACTCCGGTTATGTCCCAGATGTTGAAAGCGACGTCGTGGCCTGTCTCACCCTTTGCGAGCGGGTTACCACCGTGACAGACTGCCTCGGGCGGTGCAAGGGGGCTGTAACGAGCTGGGTGGCGGCAGTTCCCCTGGTCTGGAAATATCCCCTCCTGGACGGGGTGGCACGGCTTCTTTCAAGTGCGACCGGGCGGGATTTCAGCGCGGATGACGTGGAACTGGTTGGCGAGAGGGTCTATATCACAGAGCGGGCCTTTAACGTGAGGCAGGGTATAACCGCAAGGCATGACCGGATACCCCAGAAACCGGAAGTCAGGGACTCTGAGCAGGGCGAACGGGAAAGGCAGGAGCACGGGGCCATGCTGAAGGAATATTACCAGGTTCACGGCTATGACGAGGAAGGTATTCCCTCCAGGCAGAGGCTTGAAAAGCTCGGACTTTCAGACGTGGCAAGACGCCTGTTTTCAGAAATGCCTTACGCCCACTGGGACGGCCCATCCCTTCGGGACCTGGAAGACTATCCCTCAGGGGGAACCAGGGCCTGACAGGCCTCCACCTAAAAGGTGAAGCCTCATCCAACGTTATGTCTCAGGCACTTGAAGTGCATAATTTGGGATAATCGTAATTCCTCACAGGATTCTTTGGGAGATATTATCGCACAACTGTCTGAAATGTATCTGCTTACAGGGTGCTACAGATACAAGGCGGAGGGTGCGCAGGCGTACTCCCTGTACTTCAAGTGCCCGACAACGCAGTAGATGTAGTGCCCTTTGAGCAGATACCCATAACCGGGTTAAAGTGGCACCAGTTCGATCTCCCCCCATGCGCCGATCTGGTCTGCCTTTATGACCACACCTCCAAGGATTCCTTCAAAATCCCTGAGCCTTTCCACTGCCACGGAAACATCCTTCCTGGACCTGACCATATTGCCGACTGCGGTG
>CAYZJS010000122.1:0-8351 GCA_964478865.1 uncultured Thermodesulfatator sp. | reverse complement strand
AGTTCCTTGTCTGTCTCTGCCTGTTGGGCTTCCTGGTATATTTCCTTGCCCTTTAGTACCGCGTTTGCAACAAGGGAGGTGAGGAGCCTGATCGCCCTGATGGCATCATCGTTTCCGGGCATTATGTAATCGATACCGTCAGGATCGCAGTTGGTATCCACGATAGCAACCACCGGAATGCCCAGTTTGTTTGCCTCCTTGATGGCTATCTGCTCATAGCGGGCATCCACCACATAGACGGCCGAGGGGAGCCCGTTCATGTCCTTTATGCCGCCAAGGTTTCTTTCCAGCTTCTGGCGCAGCCTTTCCAGCTTGAGGATTTCCTTCTTGGGAAATCTTTCAATGGTGCCATCCTCGAACATGGATTCTATCTTCTTGAGCTTGTCTATGCTTTTCTGGATGGTGTGGAAGTTGGTGAGCATACCTCCCAGCCACCTGTGGTTGACATAGGGCATTCCAGCCCTTGAGGCCTCTTCCTCAATGGATTCCCTGGCCTGCTTCTTTGTGCCTACGAACAAAACATTGCCTCCATTTGCAGCGGTTTCCACTACAAATTCGTAGGCAACTTTGAACATCCTGACGGTCTTTTGAAGGTCAATGATGTAAATGCCGTTCCTGGCCCCGAAGATGTAGGGTTTCATCTTCGGATTCCAGCGTCTGGTCTGGTGGCCGAAGTGGACGCCGGCCTCCAGAAGTTGTTTCATCGTAACATAAGCCATGTGTTTTCCTCCTGTTTAGTGGTTTGTCTTCCGCCTCATAAGGCAAACTGCCCTTTTTACCGGAAATTTCGGCACCACCGGGCAGACAAGGCGTGTTTTTTCTGCTAAAAGTGGCGTCTTTTTAACACTTCACCGCCTTTTTATCAAGCAGTAAGGAGATGAATTCCCGGCTTTTTACACGAAAATTACGTCTCCGGTCTTTTCCTCGTGGAATTGATGCTTATATTCAGAAAGGTTGGAGTTTACGGTACGGATTTTTTTGGCAGTCCAGAGACCCGGTTTTTTTACTGATTTTCCCTGTTGACAATAGAGGCCCTAAGGCATAGATTGCACTAAACAAGATAAATGGGATTAAAATGATAGAAATAACTTTTATAACTTTGCTGGTAGTGGCTGCCGCCTACTTCATCCTGAGGACGGTCCTTAAAAGGACTGCTGCCCTGCATCCTGACAGTCCGTGTCAAGGCTGCAGTGCATGCGGCTGCCCAGCCGGTAATGAAAACGGCAGGCCGGAATCATGTTCCGGATCAGACATGCCGGGAAAGTAAAGAGGTAAGCGGACAATGAAAAATAACAACCGGCCAAGAGTTTGTATAAAAACAGGCAGGCCCGTGGTGCATGACGTGATTTGCAAGATGTGTCACAGAAGGTGTCCCCATGCTGGAAAGCAGGGCAGAAAACGTGCTTCAATAAGCAGGAAGATCTGATCCCGTTGAATGAGCGGGTGTCGAAGACGGCAAGGGGAGAGGGGTTTTCTTTACCTGAAATCCTACGCCTTGCAGAGGCGGCACCCGGTAAGCTCCTAGTTTCTCTTGACCCAGTCTAGTATGAAGGGGGGCCTCTTCCTGACGGCCTGAAAGATCCGGCCTACATATTCACCCAGCAGTCCCAATGCGAAAAATTGGCAGCCCACCAGGAAAAACAGCCCTGCGAAAAGGGTAAACACCCCCTGTGCTGCCCATTCCGGGCCATACAACAACCTCATAACGATTATTGAAAGGGCAGAGGCAAGCCCCAGCAGTGCAATTAAGCTGCCTACAAAGAACAGGATCCTCAAAGGCCACATGGAAAAACCGGTCATTAGGTCAAGCTGGAGACTGAGCAGCTTCAGGAGAGAATATTTGGATTGCCCAGCAGCCCTTTCCTCGTGTTCCACCTCGATTTCCACGGGACTTCTCGCAAAAAACGTGGCCAGGGCTGGAATAAAAGTCCTGTATTCCGGGTTTTCAAGTATCCCTCTGACCACCTCCCTGCTGTAGCCCCTCAGCATGCATCCGAAATCCTTCAGTGATATGCCGGATATCCTGGTGATCAGCCTGTTGGCGATCCTGGATGCCGCTTTCCTGAAAAAGCTGTCATGTCGCACCTTTCTTATGGAACCCACGAGGTCGTGTCCCTTCCTGAACTGCTCCACTATTTTCGGAATCTCTTCCGGTGGGTTTTGCAGGTCTGCATCCATGGTGATGATCCACCGGCCCCTGGCCTGGGAAAAACCGGCCATGACCGCGGCGTGCTGGCCGAAATTCCTGGCAAGGTTAACCACCACGAGGCCCTTTCGCTTCCGGGTTTCGTCCTCCAGGATCTCAAGGGTGGCATCACTTGAACCGTCATTTATGCAGATCACTTCCCATGGCTCTTCAAGGCCTTCCAGCACGGGAAACAACCTGGAAAAGAGTCTGGATATATTGTCTTCCTCATTGTACATGGGAATTACTACGGAAAGTCGAGGGGATGAACCCGGGTCCTCCAGGGCAGATTCCAACGACTCGCTATGCTGGCGGCTGATTTGTTCCGGGGTGTCCTTCATGCTGTTCATAACTGTTCGAGTCTAATTTTCATGTAATGATTCTTCAAGCCTGCCATGGACCATGAGATACCGGCTACCACCACTTCTTTTTTATCATCAGGGCCTGGAATGCCTGCTGAAATCTTATGAATTCCTCATGGTCTCCTCCCTTGTCAGGGTGAAGCTTCTGGGCCATCTTTCTGAAATACCTGACAAAGTCTTTTTCGGTCATATTATTGAAGGTTTCCTGGTCCATGCCCATTACCTCAAGCAGGCTGGAGTCTGCCTCTGTAGCAGATGGTCTCCATGCCCTGTTCTGGTTTTCGCGGAAAGACCTTCCTGGTCTTGGACCCCTGAAGGCGTAGTCAAAGTACTGAAAGAGGTATTTTTTCAGATATGGATGAATCCACGCTGTTCCGGAAGGCCTTGCTCCCTGGTCCAGGTAATCACTGTCTCGGTTCAGGCGGCAGATTTCGTCCAGGAAGAACTCGTCCATCATCTCCTGGTCCTGGACGTCAGGGATGAATCTGGAAAGCCTTGGTGAAAACCTCTCCGGCAGGCCGAATATGGCATAGAGATAGCCTTTTAGTTCCCATGGTTTAAGGTCGAGTTCCATCATGTCAAACATGTTTTCTATTTCATCCCTGGATTTTTCAAGCAAAAGGTTAAGAAAGGGCAGGGGTCTTTGAAGCAGGCTGTCAGTATCTATCTGAAGGTATTTGAGAAAGATAAAACGTCTCTTGTCAAAAAGGTGTATCCCTGCCTGCATTGTTTCCAGCTCTGAACGGGTAAGCCGTTTGCGCCTTTTGTATTCGCGGCCCTGGAGCCCTCCGAAGGCCTCTATTGTCTGTTTTATGAAAGGATCTATAAAGGGCCAGAATATCTCCTCCAGCTCGGCATAATCGTAGTCCACATCCAGGCAGGAAAGGGCATGTTCGAGCTCCTGGGAAATGTAAAAGGCCCGGTCGTCCACATACTCGATATACTTTTCCGGGTCTCCACCCAGGTCGAAAAGGTCCCGGGAACACCATGCCCCGTCCTCTGAACGGTATGATTGCCTTAGGAAAAAGTTGGTAGTCTCATCCTGGCTCTTGTCTATTCCTATATACATCTGGATAATTACCCCTTGAGCTATGGCCGTTTTTTTTCCATAATGAAGCAACAGGTCCGGGTAAAGCCCTGTATGCCAACATGAAAGTCTTTCTGCAAATCCCTGGTTGCTTTAAATGCGGTTTTAAAATCTCCACATTATAGTATCTTTCAGAAGATTTTAAATAAGGCCGCCCTTTTTAACCGGCTGCCAATCTTTTTGAAGAGGTCGAAAGCATGAAAGTAATAGCCTTTAACGGAAGCTCAAGGGAAAACGGCAACACCAAAATGCTTCTGGAAACGGTTTTGAAGGAGCTTGACCTTGAAGGCATGGACACAGAACTTTTGTGGCTTGGAAACAAGGCCCTTCCCGGATGCCTTGCCTGTTACAAGTGCCAACAGAACAAGAATGGAAGGTGTGCCCAGGATGACATTTTAAACCAGTACCTGGAAAAGATGCTGGAGGCCGATGGAATCATTCTTGGTTCACCCACCTATTTTGCAGATGTTTCTGCCAGCATGAAGGCACTTGTTGAAAGGTGCGGCATGGTTTCCAGGGTAAACGGGGACATGCTCAAGAGAAAGGTCGGGGCGGCTGTAGTGGCTGTTAGAAGGGCAGGGGCCTTTCACGTCTTCAGCAGCTTGAATGCCTTTTTCCTGATAGGCCAGATGATCGTTGTGGGTTCCTCCTACTGGAATATTGGCATCGGAAAAGATCCAGGGCAGGTTGCCGGGGACGATGAGGGAATAAAAACCATGAAAGACCTGGGCAGAAACATGGCCTGGCTCCTCAAAAGTATCAGGTAGGAGGTCTTTTCTCCGTCCATGAAGGTTGAAAGACAGGTGGTTATCCTGAACAGGTTGGGTCTTCATGCAAGGCCTGCTTCCAGGTTTGCCCAGCTTGCCAGTGGTTTTGAGTCAAAGGTATGGCTTATCAGAAATGGTGAATCCGTGGATGGCAAATCCATCCTTGAAGTCCTGACCATTGCCTGTCCGACCGGGACCGAACTCATAGTCCGGGCAGAAGGCCCGGATGCACATCAGGCAGTTGATGCCCTTTCAGAACTGGTAGCCAGCCGATTTGGGGAAATTGACTGATCGGACATTTAAAAACACTCAGGATCATACATTGATGCATAACAGATGTCCTTTATGATAAAGAAACGCTGATGGAGATTTTAAAAGGTACAGCAGCTTCTCCCGGGATTTCAATAGGAAGGATCTTTCTTCTTGATGCAGGCAAGTCGAAAATCCTCAGAAAGAAGATCCATCCGGACAGTATTCCACTGGAAAAGGAAAGGTTCAGCTCGGCTGTAGAGACCGTGGAGAAACAGCTTCACCGGCTGATCAACGAGCTTCCCGATGAAATAAAGGAGCACAGCGGCATTCTCCAGTCCCACATACTGATGCTGAGGGACAGGATGCTCTATGACAGGACGCTTTCAATCATAAAGGAGGAGGGGGTTAATGCCGAGTGGGCCCTTAAAAAGGCCTTGTCACATGTCAAGGCAATATTTGCCAGGATCAAGGATGCTTACATCAGGGAACGCCTTGAGGACATAGAGTTCGTGGTCAACAAGGTGGAGCAGGTCCTGGCAGGGCAGGGCGCATCTGTTGATCTTTCCGCAGTGGAAGAGCCCATGATCATAGTTGCCAGGGATCTTTCTCCTGCAGATACGCTCCAGATAAGCAAGGAAAAGGTTATGGGTTTTGTAACCGAACTGGGCAGCAGGACCTCCCATACGGCAATTCTGGCAAGATCCCTGGGGATTCCTGCTGTAACCGGGGTTGAGGATGTTACAGCCCATTGTCTTCCTGGAGACCTTGCCATTGCGGATGGCCTGAAAGGCCGGATAGTAATAGAGCCCGACGATTCCACCCTCCGGCAATACCAGGACAAGCGCAGCCGTTATGTACGTTACCGGCTGGAAGTCGTTCAAAACAGCAACCTGCCGGCAGAAACAGTAGATGGCTACCGGATAAAGGTTAAGGCCAACATGGAACTGCTGCACGAGGTTTCCATGGTGATTCAGCACGGGGCGGAAGGAGTGGGGCTTTTCAGGACGGAATTTCTCTACCTTGAAAGACAGGGCCTTCCGACAGAAGAGCAACTTTTTCATTCGTACAAGGAGGTGGCGGAAAGGCTGTCGCCTTATCCTGTGACCATCAGGACCCTTGATATAGGCGGAGACAAGTTCGTTTCAAGCGTATCCCTGGACGACGAGATAAATCCGGCACTGGGTCTCAGGGCCATAAGGCTCTGTCTGCAGGAAAGGGGCCTTTTCAGGGCACAGTTAAGGGCAATACTTCGCGCAAGCGCATTTGGTGACATAAGGCTCCTCTTTCCCATGGTATCGGGAAAGACCGAAATCCTCGAGGTAAAAAAGCTCCTGGCCGAGGTGAAGGAAGAGCTGTCCCAGCAGGGGCTGTCCTTCGACAGGAATATGAAGACCGGTATAATGATTGAAGTCCCCTCGGCGGCGCTCATTGCAGACGTGCTTGCCCGCGAGGTTGATTTTTTCAGCATCGGCACCAACGACCTCATACAGTATTCCCTGGCAATAGACAGGGTAAATGATGCTGTTTCACATCTTTACGAGCCTCTTCATCCAAGCGTGCTTAGAATGATCAAGATGGTGGTTGATGCTGCCCATAATGCCGGCATAGAAGTAGGCATGTGCGGCGAGATGGCCGGAGAACCCCTCTATGTTCCCCTGCTTCTGGGCATGGGGCTTGACGAACTCAGCATGAACGCCATGGCCATACCCAAAAACAAGAGGCTGATCAGGCAGAGCAACCAGGAAGACTGTGCGGCCTTTGCGGCCGAGCTCCTGGGGCTGGAATCGGCCAAGGCCATAAAGAAAAGGGCAGTGGAGTTCTTCCGGCAGAACTATCCGGCAGACATGGAGACCAGCGACTTCCTGGAATTTGGAATACAATTTTAGCAATGGATGCAAATCATCAGGTGATCCAACGGGAGACATAAAGATAATGAAGATACTCGTTACCGGAGGATGCGGCTTTATCGGGTCGAACTTCATAAGGCTGGTCCTCGGGGCCAGGGATTATGAGATAATCAACCTGGATGCCTTGACCTATGCTGGAAACCCAGAAAACCTGAAAGGCCTGGAGGATCATCCCCGCTACAAGTTCGTGAAGGGGCGCATAGAAGACGAAGCCCTGGTCTCATCCATTTTAAAGAAAGTGGATTCGGTAGTGAATTTTGCTGCTGAAAGCCACGTTGACAGATCCATACTGAAGGCGGCCCCCTTTATCACGACAAATGTCATGGGAACCCAGGTGCTTCTCGATGCCTTCAGAAATTCTGGCTGCAAGGGCGTGTTTGTCCACGTGTCCACTGACGAGGTCTATGGCAGCCTCGGGCCTGAGGATCCTCCGTTCAGGGAGGAGGATCCCCTGCTTCCAAACAGCCCGTATTCAGCGTCAAAGGCCTCCTCCGACCTCCTGTGCAGGGCGGCATGGAAGACCTTTGACCTTCCCGTGGTCATAACCCGGTGTTCCAATAATTATGGTCCCTACCAGTTCCCCGAAAAGCTGATCCCACTGATGATAATTAACAGCCTTGAAGGAAGGCCTCTTCCAGTGTATGGCGACGGACAAAACGTCAGGGACTGGATCTTCGTGGAGGATCACTGCAGGGGGTGTCTTGCAGCACTTGAAAAGGGTTCACCTGGCAGCATCTATAATTTTGGAGGAAACTGCGAGAAAAAAAACCTGGAAGTCGTAAGGGCCATTCTGGAAAGGCTTGGCCTTGGGGACGAGCAAATACAGTTTGTAAAGGACAGGCCTGGCCATGACCGGCGCTATGCCATGGATGCAAGACTTGCGGAAAAAGAGCTCGCATGGAGGCCGGATGTGACCTTCGATCAGGGAATCAGCAGGACAGTGGACTGGTATATTGAAAACAGGGACTGGTGGGAAAGGATCATATCAGGGCAGTACCGGGAATACTACACCAGGCAGTACGGCACAGGATGAAAAGATTGCTGGTAACAGGCGCCGGGGGAATGCTCGGAACAGACGTGACAAGGGAATTTTCCCGGGATTTCCATGTAACCGGGCTTTCCAGAAAGGATCTCGATATCACTGACAAGGGGGCTGTTGGCGAGGCCTTCAGGCAGTACAGGCCAGAAGTAGTCATCAACTGCGCTGCCTTCACCAGGGTCGACGACTGCGAAACCATGCCCGAGATCGCCTATTCGGTAAATGCAGAAGGCCCGGCTAACCTTGCCGCTTTTTGCAGGGATTCCGGGGCACTGTTGGTTCACGTCAGTTCGGATTATGTCTTTGACGGCAGGGCCGATCATCCATGGAAAGAAGATGATCCCATGGCCCCGCTAAATGTCTACGGGAAATCTAAACTTCAGGGGGAAATCAGGGTCAAGGCCGAATGCAGCAACTATCTGATAGTCAGGACGTCCTGGCTTTTTGGCCTGAACGGGCCAAATTTCATCAGCACCATGCTGGATCTTTCCAGGAGCAGAAAGGAACTGGCTGTCGTAAATGACCAGGAAGGCTCCCCCACCTATACCAGGGACCTTGCCCGGGGAATAAGGTTGCTGGTCTCCAGGGATTTGAGGGGAATATTTCACTGCTGCAATAGCGGCTCCTGCACCTGGTTCCAGCTGTGCAGCTTTGTCTTTGAAAACAAAGGCATAAATGACATTTTATTGAGAGCCGTCACATCCGCAAGCTTTCCAAGGCCTGCGGCAAGGCCTGCGTACTCTGTTCTTGAT
>CAYZJS010000121.1:0-10967 GCA_964478865.1 uncultured Thermodesulfatator sp. | reverse complement strand
GCCCTCAAGGGTGGTAACACGTCCTGCCCGGATATCGGCCTCACTTTCTTCTATGGCCTTCATCAATTCCGGGTCATTCAGGATTTCTAAAGTCTCTTCCCTTATCTCTTCCTTTATGACTGTCCAGAGTTCAGCAGGGATGATTACCCCAGTAAGATTCCCGCTTTCATCTCGGATGTACTGGATAGTGTCCAGGTCTATCTTCCCTGAAGATATTACCTGGCTAAAATCTTAATCATTTTCTAGCAAGCTTTCCAGATGGAGGACCTGTCTGTCCTTTTCCTTTCTGGCGTGGGGAAACCTGTCTGCAAGGGCCCTTACGGCCTTTTTTCCTTGTAACCGTTCTCAAAAACCTTTCCAGCTCGCTCTTCCTGTACCTTATGCAGGGCTTTTTCCCTCTTTCACAGGTCAAATCAAGATAGGCCGGGCCGCGCCCGAGCTTCCGCCTGGGCTTTAGCCCCGGGCGCCTGCTCGAAGTATCAGGGATCATTACCTGATATTTGCCGGATATGGTGGTCTGCATACGGTTTCTCTTTTTTGGGCTCGATAAGGATTTGGTAAGATATGATATGGCAACAATGATTCTTCAGTCAAATCGATACAGAAAAGGCAAAGATGACAAGGGACTAAATGGCGAAAAACGATTTCAGGCAGGAAGAGCATGCCCAACTTTTTCAAACTGGAAAGAGTTCCAGCCCCACGGCCTCTTTTAGCATTTGGAAATGTTTGTCCCTTGAAAGCACGGGTACAGAGTGTTGCATGGCATTTTGGGCTATGATCAGATCTGGGATGCCAAGGCCATTGAAACCCTTTTTGAGACAGCGGACCTGCAGATGGATGATCTCTTTCCAGTCTATCTCAAGGGGCAACCTTTCCACCTGTTGCAGAAGGGTTATTAGGGAGTTTTGTCTCCTTACTTCAAGATAGGGCAGAAGCTTCGCCAGGATGAGGTCGTTTGTCAGGACTTGGTTTTCGGATAGAAGTGGATCCAAGACATGGGAAAGGAGGCCGGCACGGAAATAGTCGATCCACACAGAGGTATCTGTCAGGACGGGCACCTTTTGCGCCCCCTGAGGATGTCCATGTCTATGTTTTCCAGAGCAACCTTTCCCTTGAATTTCCTTATGCGGCCAACCCTTGCCTTTCGGATGAGTTCCCTGAGGGCAGTTTCAAGAAGTTCCCGTTCCGAGGTTATGTTGGTAAGCTCCATTGCCTCTTTGAGAAGCCCCCTGGGGAGCTGAGTGTCAGAAGCCATCTTCCTTGATCCTCTGTACCCTTTTTTTCAGTTCATTTTACATGTTTTTCAGCAAAAACGCCATGTTTTATGAATCATTGGCCGGATTTCACTAAAAATGAAAACTTAAGGCAGACATGTTGACAGTGAGCTTCCGCTTGGGCTTTAGCCCCGGGCACTCACTCGAAGTATCAGGGATCATTACCTGATATTTGCCGGAATTGGTGGTCTGCATACAGTTTCCTTTTTATGGATTGATAAACATTTTGTAAGATTTTTTTGATATATTATCACGATCTTACGGTCAAGATACCTTTTAATCTTTCAAATCAAAAGATAATAGACGCAGGCCAAGGTGACCAGCAAATAGGATATGGAATAGATGTGAAAAGTCAAATAGCTGTTTTTCCCCGTACAGAAACGAAGGGCTATGAGGTTGGCAAAGGAGCTTATGATAAAACCGTTACCGCCCACGTTGACTCCGTAGGCTATCATCTTGAAATTGGCCGAATGGTGGGCCAGCAGGATGGCTGCAGGCACATTGCTCATTACCTGGGAAAGCGCCGCACCGGAAAGGAGCAGTACCGGCGCCTTTTGAAGGTCAAGCATGGCGAAAAGCTGCTGTACTGGTTTTAGCTGGCAGACAAGGTGCAGATCAATAAATATGGCAATGAAAAGGACGATGAGCCCCCAGTCGCATCTCAGGATGAGGTCCTTTCTTACTGCCATCAATACCAGGAACATCAGGGGAAGAAACCATGGCCCGTAGCCCTGTTCTGTTGCAATGATGAATAAAACCAGCAGGATGACGGAAAGCACAAACAGCTTGCGCTCAACCTTCTGAAGGCCATTTTCCGCAACCTTTATCTCCCTGGACCGGAAACTGGCAAAGACGAACAAAAGCAGCCATGCAGCCATGACAAGTACCAGCGGGGACATTTCCCTGACGAAAACGGGGAAAGAAATGCCCCACTGGTGCCAAAGGAATATGTTCTGGGGGTTGCCTATGGGCGTCAGGGAAGAACCTGCATTTACTGCAATCGCCTCGAAGATGATGATTTTCCTGTAATCCTTGCATGCCAGTTCCTGCAGTTTCAGCGTCAGGGGCACAACTATGAACAGTGCTATATCATTGGTCAGGAACATGGACAGGACAGCGGCCATGAATATGAGAAATACCGCAAGAAGCCGCTCATCACTGATCCCCTTGACCATTTTGCTTGCCACAAGGGAGAAAAAACCGCTTTCCTTGATGGCATTTGTTGTTAGCAGCAGCCCGCTCAGGGTAAAAATGGTGTTCCAGTCCACCATGGCCGGCAGCTGGCCAAGGCGCCTGCCCTGGAAGGCAGCCACGCCAAGGCCTGCAGCCAGCAGGACTGCTGCCGGGATATTCTTCTTGAGGGCAGAATAGAATGAAGCCCTTCCGTTACCTTCCATAGACCCTCAATTCCTGGCTGGCCGGATAATCGGGAACAATATGGACGCCATCTTGATAAATCCTCAAATGGGCCACAATGGAGTAGCCGGTTGCGATGGGAAACACCCAGGCACCCTCTGGCTCCCGGAATTCGGCAGCATCAAGTATCTTTAGTTCCTTCATCACAGCCGCGAACCTGGCCTTGATGGCCTGCAGGTCAACCCTTTCCAGGCGTACGTGCGCATTTAATCCTGCCGGAAGAACCGTGTTGTCGAGCGGATTGAAACGAAGGACCGCCACAACGCTATCCTGGTAGAGGAGGGCCCCCTTCACCTCGGTTTCACCGGCAGGGTTCTGCATGGTCCAGACCCTTCCTGCAACCAGACGCCCGGACATCTGCTGCGCTGTTGCCGCAGCTCGGGGCAGGTTCTTCAGTAGCGTTTCTGCAGAAACATTCCGGGGTCCCGGGACGGCTGGTCCGTGGGGCGGAGGCGGCATTGCTTCAGGTGGTCCCGGCGGCACCGGTGAAGGCTGTTGAACCAGCACAGGGGGATTGCCGCTTTCCTGTGCCAGTGGGCAGGAAATACATCCAAAAATAACCGTGATGGTCAGGATACTCATTAAAAAAATGATCTTTTCCATGTCCTTCCTCCTTTACGCTTTTCTGTCCTTTTCCAGCCTGCTTACCCTTTTTTCCAGGTCGGCGATCTGCCTGTTCATGGCGTTTATGGCTTCAGTCAGGTAAGAGATGTGGTTGCTCCGGGTGGCTTTAAGGTCTTTCCAAAACATGACCCCGACCCAAAGAAACGCTCCGATTACCAGCAAATTCAGAAAGACATCCATGAAACATGGAGGCATGGGAGGGCCCGGACCTGCGGCGCAACCCTGCAACAACAAAAAAGTCAGCAGAAATGGGTAAAATTTGTGTCCTTTCATCATTTGCACATCCACTGAAACCTCCTTCCCGTGCCTGTCTATAAAGATAGGCAGGGAAGATTAAAAAATCCCGAATGAAAGATTAAGAAAGGATTAAGATTTGGGGGTCTTTAAAACTAACCTACAGGGGTAGAGTGAGGAAAACAGTGGTGCCCCTGCCCTTCTTGCTCCTGATCCTGATGGAGCCGCCCAGGGCCTCCACCATGGATTTTGCAAGGGGCAGGCCCAGCCCCAGGCCGTGTTCTCCAGGAGATTTATCGGATTTCCCCTGGAAAAAGGGTTCGAAAACCCGTGACAACGTCCTGGGATCCATGCCTTCTCCCTGGTCGGCTACCTGGATTTCCACCTGTCCGGGAAGCAGCCTCCAGCCAATCTGAATCGGTGCATCAGGGGGTGAATACCTGATGGCGTTTGACAAGATATTAAACAGGACCTGCTGCATGAGATCCGGATCGGTCCTGACGGTGACATGCGGCCCTTGCCTTATGACAAGCCGGCGTCCCTCCATGATGGACTTTGCCTGGGAGCTGAAGTCTGAAAAAAAATCCGGAAGTATCACTGGCTGCCTTTTGACCACATAAGAGCTTTCCAGCCTGGACATGCCCAGTAGCTGCTCGCAAAGACGGACCAGGCGGTTTACCTCCCTGTACATACCCTTAAGTAGCCTGGCCGATGCAACAGGGTCGTCCTGGGCACCGCGAAGCAGCACTTCCAGCGAACCCCTGAGGCCAGTTAGCGGCGTAAGCAGCTCGTGGGCCGCGTTTGCCACGAACCGCTTCTGGGCTGCAAGGGCTGCCTCGAGCTCATCCAGCATGCGGTTGAAGGCTGAAGCCAGCTGGCCTGTCTCGTCCCACCTGTTCCGGACCCTGGCCCTCACGGAAAAATTGCCCCGGCCTATCTGGTTGCAAGTGTCCAGAAGGTCTCTCAGGCCCCTGAGGCTTAGACCTGTCAGCCAGAAACCGGCAACAGAGCCGGCAAACAGGAGAACAAGGGCAAGCATCAAGAGCATGCTGCCGTGACGAAAGAGTATCTGGTTGATGTCGTCCAGGGGGGCACTCATCTGCACCACCCCGAAGATGCAAGGGCTTGCAGGCAGGGGCCTTAGGGGGATGAGGAGGACAAGCATCCGGGTATCCTTGACCCTGACCACATGGGTGATCTCGTTTTCCCCTGCCAACGCCCTTTTCAGGTAAGCCTTGTCTGGAGGAGGAGCTTCGGGTTCCTCAGAAAGGCGCCTTCCGCTTGCAAGCACCTCTCCCTTCCGGTCCACCACTATTGCAACGGCGTCGCGGGAAGTAAGGTCACAGGCCAGGGAAAGGGCATTTCCAGCGTTGAAATTCCTGCCCGGGCAGCGTGGTTTGTCCAGGTTGTTCGTTGAAAGCCAGTGTTCAATGATAGGCTTTGCCCGGGCGCGCAGGTGACTGCCCTTGCTGTCTACAAAAAGCTGCCAGATGTTCCAGTAAGAGCTCCAGCCAAGGACAACAAGGGACAGGATGAGCAGGAAAGCATTCAGCAGGCTGAGCCTCGCCCTGAGAGAAAGCCTTTGCCAGGCCTTCATGAACCCTGCCCGTCGGGATAAAGGGCGTAGCCCGCACCAAAGACCGTTCGGATCAGTTTCGGAGGCCGGTCTTCCAGCTTGTTCCTGAGGTGGCTTACATGGACGTCGATTATGTTGGACCCCCCGTCGTATTCATAACCCATGACCCGGTTCAAGAGGGTTTCCCTGGTGAACACCCGCCTGGGATAGCGCATGAAAAGCTCCAGGAGACGGAATTCTGTGGGGGTCAGAGTGATTTCCCTGCCATTTCTGGTCACCCGCCGGGTTTCCCTGTCAAGGGTTAGTGAACCTGCCTCGAGCCTCGTCTTTTCGGGCCTCTTTCCGGAACGGCGCAAAAGCGCCCGTATGCGGGCAAGGAGTTCGGCAAAGCTGAAGGGCTTGGTCAGGTAGTCATCGGCCCCGCTGTCAAGGCCTTCCACCCGGTCGGAAACCTCCTTTTTCACCGTGAGCATCAGGACAGGCACGTCCGAGCCCGACCTTCTGAGCCTGCGGCATGCCTCGAAACCGTCAATGTCCGGAAGCATGACATCCAGTATCACCAGGTCGTAAGGCTTCTCCCTCAAGGCCCTGAGACCACTTGCAGCATCACCTGCCGTGGCCACTTCGTAACCCTCGTAGCCAAGGCCCGTTCGAAGAAATTCCGTGATCACCGGATCATCTTCAATAACTAATATATTGAATTTTAAATTATTTTCATGCCCGTCCATGATAATGATCATGCCATTATTATTTCACGGTATCAAGTTTTTAAAAAAGATGCGGCCTGGTTCCCTCAAAGTCCACCTCATGCCTTGGGCTTTCGGCCGTGAAGCCGATGAAATTTTTTCTCGAAAAACTGATGATGGTGATTATGTCTGTTCAAAAAAACTTCTTGACGGCCAATTGACAGCCAAATTATCCTTGTATCCAAAGAGGTGTATCCATCTTTATGAATAAATCCCTGAACTCAGACCCAGAAGCATCTTCTGTTCTTCATGCCTTCCGTCAGAACAAGAGGCTTTCCAACAAGGAAAGGCTCAAGAACCTGCTGAGTCTGTTCAAAAGGGAAGACAAGGTACTTATCGTCATTGTGGCAGATCCCGATTCCATGGCCTCGGCATTTGCCGTCAAGAGGCTCCTCAGCCGCAGGGTGAACGAAATCACCATAGTTCATCCCAACCAGATCAAGCGGCTCAACAACCTCGCCATGAAAAATATCCTCAAGATCCCCATGCAGCCCCTGAGGGGCACCAAAAAAGAGGATTACACAAAGTTCGTCCTTCTCGATTCCCAGCCGCCCCACAGGAAGGAGTTTGCCCATCTCCAGTTCAACGCGGTCATCGACCATCACCCCCTGACTGAAGGCTGGACTGCCGATTTCATAGATATCCGGGAAGAATACGGTGCCGTGTGCACCATGATGAGTGAATACCTGAAGGCGGCACGCATCAAGCCTGCCGCGGCCCTTGCCACGGCCCTTTTTTACGGCATCAAGGTTGACACCCACAATTTCACAAAGAAGGCCACCACCTACGACGTTTCCTGTTTCCAGGCCCTGTTCAAGAGGATCAACCAGTACTGGCTGAACAAGATCGAGCAGTCGGACATAAGGAGATCAGAGCTCAAGTACTTCAGGATTGCATTTTCCAACCTCAAGGTGCACAAGCACAGGATCTACGTGCACATCGGCAGGATCGGCAACCCGGATATCCTGGTGGTCATCGCGGACTTTCTCACCCACGTGCATGACATAGGCTGGGTTATTGTTTCGGGTCAGGTGGGGGAAAAACTTGTGGTGGTTTTCAGGTGTGACGGATACAAGAAAAATGCGGGCAAACTGGCCGAAAGGGTCCTTGGCCAATACGGCCCGGCAGGAGGCCACAAGCAGAGCGCCAGGGCAGAGATTCCACTCAGGAACCTGCCTGAAAAATTTTCACAGGACTTTGACACCAAGCTCCTGATAAAGCTTTTCATGAAACATCTGGACTGATCGGGGACAGCAGATTATGGCAAAGACCATTGCAATGATACTGGCAGGAGGACGGGTTGGAGAACTCGGCATCCTGACCTTTTACAGGCCCAAATCCACGGTTCCCTTTGGCAGCCTTTACAGGTTCATAGACTTCCCCCTGAGTAACCTCATGTTTTCAGGCATCCAGAGGGTCGGCATCCTGAGCCAGTACAGGTCCAGCTCCCTGGTTGAACACATTGGCACCGGTGCTTCCTGGGACATGACAGGACGCCACAGGGGGATTACCATCCTTCCTCCGTTCAAGGGCCTTCATGCCGCCGACTGGTACCAGGGCACGGCGGACGCCGTGTACCAGAATCTTGATTTCATTTCTGCCCATCAGCCTGATCACGTACTCATCGTATCTGGTGACCATGTCTACAACATGGACTACAACGACCTGATCGAGTTTCACCACGACATGGACGCAGATGTAACAGCAGCTTTCGTGAACGTGCCGATTTCCGGATCATCCAGGTTCGGACTGGGCAAGATAGCCCACGATGACGCCAGGGGGGGACGGCTGATAGAATATGCTGAAAAGCCGGAGCGCCCCATATCCTCCTGGGCTTCCATGACCATCTACCTTTTCAATTTCCAGGTTCTCAAGGAAATACTGGAAGAAAACGCAAAAGCCGATTCCCACGAATTCGGGCGGGACATCTTCCCTGCCCTTCTCGGGGGACACAGGGTCTTTGGCTACAAGTTCAAGGGTTACTGGGCCTACTGCCGCACCATAGATGAATACTGGCAGGCCAACATGGATCTGATCGGCGAACATCCCAGGATCGAACTTTCCAAATGGTGTCTTCGCACCAATCTTGACCATGAGGCCATCAGGGACATGGGTCCTGCCATAATTGACAGCGGTGATGCCGGAAATTCCACCCACGTGAAGGATTCGAGGATATACCACGGTGTCAGGATCGACGGCCACGTGGAGCGCTCCATTCTGTTTCCCGGGGTGCACGTAAGCTCAGGAGCGGAGGTAAAGGACTCCATACTTTTTTTCGACACCCAGGTGGGTACGGGCGCAAGGCTGAATAGGGTGATCACGGATATTGGCGTCAGCATAGGGACAAATACCGCCATCGGTGCGGAAGGTGGCCAGATCAGCCTGGTGGGGATGCAGACCCAGGTACCAAAGGATATCACCGTTGAGGACGGTGTAACCATATACCCCCGCCTGGCAGGTGAGCATTTTACCAGGAAACTTTACCGGAAGGGGGATTCCATCACTCCTGATGGAGAATGATGCAGTCCTTTCCGGCCTTTTTGGCCTTGTAAAGCATCTGATCGGCCCTGGACACCACGTCTTTCATGTTTTCATCTCCTGTCCACTGGGCAACCCCGTAAGATGCGGAAATACGGATCTTGACTTCCCCGTTCATTGCCACGAAAACCGCTCTCTTGAGCCTCTTTCTGAAGACCTCAAGCCTTTCTGCGGCCTCTTGTCCGGAAAACCCCGGAAGGATTATCCCGAACTCCTCCCCGCCGTAACGGTAGACCGACCCGCTGCTGGCAAAGTGATCAGCCAGGAGGGCTGCAAACTGTTTCAGCACCGCATCTCCCACTGGATGGCCGTAGGAATCGTTCACATTCTTGAAATCATCAAGATCTGCAATGACAAGGGCAAGGACAGGAGACCTGCCGGGTGATTCGGCCCTGGAACAGGCCTCTTTCAGGTCTCTTTCCCAGGCCCTCCTGTTCAGCACCCCGGTAAGCGGATCTTCGTGCACCTTTTTGGCAAGAGAGGCCAGCAAATTCTCCTGCTTTCCTATCTGTTCCAGCACACCGGATATGTTTTCCACGAAATCGAAACTGCTGGCCCTTATTGCACTAACGCTGCCCTCGATATCCCTTTTCTTTTCCTCCGGCAGATCCACCAGGTGGAGTTTCATTGTATTCAGCCGGTTGTCCAGGTGAGCAATGTTCCTCCTGGCTTCTTCCTCGAATTCGGAGAGTATCTTCTTGGCATCTGAAATCCTGTCCCTGGCCTTCAGTATTACCCTGCGGAAACGTACCGCCTGGCTGTCCTCGTCATTTCGGACCATATCCAGGATGGCCTGCTTTTTCAGGACATCTGCTGCCTGTACAAATTCCTGGTGGTAACACCTGGGTAGAGGAGGAGTTCCGGTTGACACCAGGTTGTGTAGAGAATTCCTTGCAACTTCACAGATATCCTTAAGGGTATCCTTCCACGATTCTTCTGTCGGATAAGATTTTTCTGCCAGGTTGCTCTTGCTCACTCTTTACCCCCCTGAAGACGCACTAGATGTTTTTCCAGAACTTTTTCTGGATGTCCAAGGCATTCTGGAGCTCTTTAAATATTTTATCGGCATTTATGAGTTTTTCACAAATTCGCCGTTCACTATTCAATAGATTCCCTGTAGAACTCCTTATGACCGCTGCCACCCCCTGGCCAAGGCCCGTGAGATTGTATCCTCCCTCCAGGCAGAAAAGAGGCCCCTGGGCAGGACATCTTTCAGCTATCTCACAGACCTTTTTGGCCAGAAATGCAAAACCTTGTTCCGTGACCCTCATGCCCCCAAGGGGATCATCCCTGTAAATATCGAATCCGGCAGAGACAAGGACCACGTCGGGCTGAAATTCCATGGCAACCGGCTCCAGGAGCATGTTGAAAATTGCAGCATATTCCTGGTCTCCTGCCCCTGCAGACAGGGGAACGTTCACTGTGAAACCTGTTCCCCTGCCCTCTCCTACCTGGGTGGCAGAACCCGTACCGGGATAATAGGGGTACTGGTGGGTGGAAAAATAAAGCACCTGGTCGTCGTCGTAGAAACTGTGTTGTGTTCCGTTTCCGTGATGGAGGTCCCAGTCGATGATGAGCACCCGCCTTGCACCCTGTTTTTTCAGGGCATAACGTGCTGCAAGGGCCACGTTGTTGAAAAGACAAAAACCCATGGCATGATCATATTCCGCATGGTGCCCAGGCGGCCTTACAAGCGCAAAGGCCGTCTTGAACTCCCCTGCATGGAGCTTGTCCAGGGCCGTGAATCCTGCCCCCACTGCAAAACAGGCTGCATCCCATGAATCTGCCGAGGTGGAAGTATCGGGATCTAGCTGGAAATGGTCCACCCCGGCCGTCCTCTCGATACGGTCCACGTATGAAGGTGAATGGTTCCATGCTATCTCCTCCTTTGAGGCCCTCCTGGGGGCCATTTCCGAAACAATCGCCTGCATGTCCGGCTGACCCAGGCGGTTGTAAATGGCCCTCAGCCTTTCCTGGGATTCAGGGTGGCCGAAACCCGGATCGTGTTTCAGGAATATGCTGTCTTTTATTATCAGGGATTGCATCTTCTGCATGGGCAATATCCTTTCAAAAAGGCCTGTTTTCTGGTCTGTAATATCACCCTGTTCCTGGCTTGGGTACTTCGTCCTAGCCCGCACCAGGGCCTGTGAAACTTTCGAGACCTCTTGTTTCCGATGTAGAATTTTTCAGTGTCCCTGTGCCTTATGCTCCATATCCCCTTTTTTCCGAGGATGGCGGATCTCTGGGCAGCAAGGAGACGCCTGGCATATTCATCCGGCTCCTGGTAGAAGCAGCAGTGCGCAAGGCCCTTTCTCAGGAGCACCTCGCTTACCAGTTTCCCGTTTGGGAGAAACACGTGTGCCAGGAGCCTGCCATACTGGTCTCTGGACCCGGTTGGGGGAACAAGTATGTCTATCCTTTTTCCTTCAACAAGCTTCCTGTTAAGGTAGGTGGCCTCCCTTCCAAAGGGCTCACCCGGCTTGTCCTTGTGGGGAATTTCAGGGGCATTGATTTCGAGATACCGGACCTTTGTGCCATCTGACAGTACTATGGTGTCGC
>CAYZJS010000120.1:0-19957 GCA_964478865.1 uncultured Thermodesulfatator sp. | reverse complement strand
GAGAATACCAGCGCAATAGTGCCTGGCTCTGGGAACATCAGGCCATCATAAGGGCACGTTTTGTTGCAGGAGATGAAAAAACGGGGCAAGGCTTTGAACGCGTAAGGAAAGACCTCCTTATGACGAAAAGAGATAAAGGGACTCTTGCCAAAGAAATCCTTGCTATGAGGGAACGAATAGCAAAGAATGTCAAGAGGGATCACGGCAGCGATTTTTTCGATATCAAAAGGGATCCAGGGGGAATCATAGACATTGAATTTCTTATTCAATACCTAGTTCTCCTGAATGCTTCGGAACATGAGGAACTTACTTCAGCCACCGGATGCCTGGAACTTCTTGAAATTCTTTCCCAGTTGAAGCTGCTGCCCGTTGATGACAGGGACATGCTATCTGAAACATACCGGCTTTACATGAAGACAGTGAACCATCTGACACTCGACCTTGAAAAGCCCAGGCTTCCAGGACATTCGTTCAGCCAGGAACGCCGGCGGGTGACTGCTCTATTTGACAGGTTCATGGGGAATGCTTGAAAAAGGAGGCAATACGTTGACAGCTAAAAAAGGCTGGATTGAAGCTGGCATCATACTGATAATACTGGCATTGGGGCTGCTGGTCCGTCTCGAAGACATCCGGGACTGGCAGGCCCATCCCGACAGGACACTGTTCCATGGTGAACCCCTGCTGACTACCTTTGACGGTTACTATTACCTGACACTTGCCAGGGACTTGGCAGAACATGCCTACAGACCGGTGGACGAAAAAAGGGCTGTTCCTGACTGCCCTCCCAGGCCCCAGCCTCCCCCACTTCTTTCAGAGATAGCAAATATTGCAAGTGGATTGGCTCCTGTTTCTCTAAACTGGATAGGCGCTTTGGCTCCAGCCTTTCTCGGGATCCTCCTCTTTTTCCCCATTTACGGTATAGGCCGTTTCTACGGAGGGTCGGTTATGGGGTCTTCTGCAGGACTTTTTGCCATAATGTCCTTTTACTATGTTTACAGGAGCAGTCTTGGCTGGTTCGACACCGACTGCATGAATGTCACCTTTGCCATGTCTGCTGTATTTTTTGCCCTTAAATTTGGGGAAACAAAAACTCCAAGGCGCTATTTCTGGTTTGCAGGCGCCCTTTTAAATTACCTGCTTTTCCTCTGGTGGTGGGACCAGACCCCCCAGGTAACCACTGCTGTGGCCCTTCTGCCTCTTGCGGCAGCCCTGGTCTTTTTTTACCGGCCCGGAAAGAAAGAAGCCATGGTTTTCCTGGGGCTTCTCCTTGCAGGGGTCCTGGGCGTACTGGCCCTAAAGGGCATGAACCTGCCGATCAAGACCGTCCAGGGGATCATCGGTTCCTACAAATACATATCAAAACAGGTCCAGGGAGATTTTCCGAACATAGGAGTTACCATCTCGGAACAGTTGATACCATCCTTGCCGGAAATCGTTGCCAAGACCACTGACAACACCGCCACATTCTTCCTGTCCATTGCAGGTCTTGGACTCCTGTTTTGGCGATTCAGGGCCCGCGGGATATACATTGCAGTACCCGCCCTTCTGGCAGCGCTTTCATTTTTCTTCGCCAAGAGATTCTTGATATTTCTGGCCCCGACCCTTGCCCTTGGTGCCGGCTTCATAATACATGAGATCTGGCAGATGAAGGACCGGTACAGGGTTGCAGCCATGGCTGCGCCCCTCATGGCACTCATTTTCGTTTTGCCATCCTTTCAAAAGGACATGGCCAAGACCTTCTGGCCCAAGGAGCCCCCCTACATAATAGCCGGAATGACCCGGGCCTCTGAATCCACCCCGGAAAACGCCGTTATATGGGCCTG
Source organism: uncultured Thermodesulfatator sp. (assembly GCA_964478865.1). GTDB lineage: Bacteria > Desulfobacterota > Dissulfuribacteria > Dissulfuribacterales > QOAL01 > QOAL01. Next base: position 18,134 of record CAYZJS010000120.1, on the reverse strand, counting down.
GTGGGACCATGGTTATCCAATGATTTACTGGGCAAGAAGGGCCACAATAAATGATGGCCAGGTCCACGGTGGGGAACGGTCCGTTTTTAACGGTCTGCCCCTTGCTGCCAGTGACGAAAGGCTTTCTGCCAACATGATGCAATTTTTCGTGGAAAGGGGAATCAATTCCGGCACCCACAAGGTCTACAAGGCCTGCGGAGGAGACGTGGCAAAAGGCTTCAGTCTCATAAAATCGGTCATGGCTGCAGGGCCGGAGAAGGCTGGCGACCTCATAAAAAATGCACATCTTGAGCCCCAGGGGGATATAAAAAGTGCAGAGGACTGGCTAAGATTCTTTTTCCCTGCTGAAGCCAGGCCGGTTTACCTCTTCCTGGACTGGCGGCTTACTGTTACCAATTACTGGTGGTTCTGGCTTGGCTCGTGGGACCCTTCGCGCCATGACGGCACGCATCCGGGCTACGCCTCTTTCTACGGAATAAAGCTCAAGGATGGAAAGATAATCGGGGCTTCCAGTAACGGCCAGGCCATGATGCTGGACATGGAAAAGGGCATCATGCGCTTTGGCAACAAGGAAGCCTTGGTAAAAAAGCTCTTCCTGAGATACTCCACCAGGGTGGAAACCAAAGAATACCCCAGGCAAAAGGGCCTGAACTTTGAGGCTGTTTTGGACAAGGGTTATGCTGCGGCCATGGATGACAATATCGCGAAATCCGTCTTCAATAAGCTCTTCCTGCGCCATGTCTTCAGCCCGGGCTATTTCGAGCCCGTAAGCCTGCACACCCCCTATTACCAGATATGGAAGGTCAAGGGCGAAAGCTATGGGGGCGCCAATCTCACCGGGTCATCTTATCAAAACACTCCGATGTAAAAAGGCCGGAGAGATTTTCGGTTCCACTGTATTTTTCCTGGAGGTTACTTACTGCCTCGGTAAGGTTTGGAGACCTTATGCCATGGGCCAGGGAAAGCCCGGCCTCCCAGAAGGCGGCAAGCTCATCTGCCACCTTAACCATTTCGCCGTCCACAGGTGATATATCGTTTCTATTGAACTCCTCCTTTATCTCCCGGACCCTCCTTGCCCTGCCTTCCTGGAATATCCTGTTCTCGAACTGGTTTTCAAGAAAATAGATGAATTCCCTTTGCCAGCTTTCGGGAAGGAGCGGCAGGACCTTTTCTTCTATCTTTCTCCTCTCGTATTCTTCGATGACCGCATCCAGGCCGGGAACCTGCCGCTTTATGGGAGAAATAATATCTCTTGTGTATACCTCGGGAAGATCATGCAGCAGGGCAGAGAAGAAATTGTTGTAGATTCTCCTGCTGCAGGGCTTTTGGACCAGCTTGCCGGTCAGCAGGAACACCAGTACGGCAACCACCAGCATGTGGCCCAAAACGCTGGTCTGTGGAATCCTGGGTGTCCTGGACCAGCGTTTTTGAAACCTCAACTGGCTGCAAAGATCTATGAAATGGTGAGACTTGCCACCAAGCAGGATCTTCTGCACCCCCACCAGCTCGAAATAATCCTCTATCTTGTCTTCTATTTCCTTCTTGGTCTCGTCTATGCCGTACATCTTGGGATAGGCGTGATAGACCAGTTCGAATTCCCACTTTGTGGCCAGGTAATGTGCAGCATTCAATATCCGCCTTTCAGTCTTGCCATCCCACTTGTCTTCCAGGAAGTTTTCCATCTCCTTTATCATGGGATTTCCACTTTCCAGACTCTTCAGGCCCGCAAGATCGCCTTCCACCTGGGAAATCACGTACCTGTTGAGGCTCGGGCCTGCCTTTTTCATGAGATAATGGAATACCGGGGGCTTGAGATCAGTCAGCACAATTCTCTGGATCAGCTCAAAAAATCCCCCCTCGATCAGCCTGGTCCAGTTTACAGGATGTACCTGTTCCTGGAACCGGCCAAGCACATAGGCTATCAACATCTTGTGGGCCTGCTTATCCAGCTCGGTCAGTTCCACGGGCCTGACGTGGTCATTCCACCTCTGAATGCTTGCGGCCTCGAATATCCTGGAGATCAGACTGCCTTTAATCATCTTACCGTCCTTTCCTTGACAGGAAACGCAAATCCTGTTATCTGAACAATTCCGTCACTGAATTAATCGTTTGGCTCCGGTAAAGGCGCGTAGCTCAGGGGGAGAGCGCTACCTTGACGCGGTAGAAGTCGGCGGTTCGATCCCGCCCGCGCCTACCATTTTTGCTTTTTTAATTTACTTTGTCCAATATTATATGTAAGAAAGAAGGCATCTGAAAGGCCGTACAGCGGCACCAGGTGCCTTTCTTGATTTCAGGGGCCGATTTGTCGTTAAAATTATAAGAAACCCAGACCTTCAGGAAAGCTCGATGATTAAAGTACAAATTAAAGACGGAGATCTAATAGAAACAGAGCCAGGCACCTTGGCAGGGGAGCTGCTGGCCAAGGCACTTAGCAAGAAAAAACGCAAGAAACTCATTCTGGCCAAGGTCAATGGGCAGATCAGGGACCTTTCGTTCCCCCTGACCGAGGACAGCCAGGTTGAACCCGTGTTTTCAGGTGATCCAGAGGCCCTGGAAATATTGCGCCACTCGGCCTCGCACCTGATGGCCCAGGCGGTGAAACAACTCTATCCAAAAGCAAAACTGGCCATTGGCCCAGCCATAGAAAGTGGATTTTACTACGACTTCGATGTACCTGGCGGGTCCTTTTCCCCTGAAGATCTGGAAAGAATAGAGGCCAGGATGCAGGAGCTGGCCAGGGAGGCAATCCCCCTGGAGCGCCAAGAGATGCCCATTGACCAGGCAGAAACACTGTTTCAGGACATGGGTGAAGACTACAAGGTGGAGCTGCTCCATGACCTCGAGGCCCAGGGTGAAAGGGAAGTCTCACTCTATAAACAGGGTGATTTCCTGGATCTGTGCCGAGGGCCACATCTTCCTGATACTGGTAAAATACCCGCATTCAAGCTTATCAATGTCGCAGGGGCATTCTGGAAAGGGGATGAAAACCGTCCCATGCTCCAGAGGATCTACGGCACAGCGTTTTTCACGAAAAAGGAGCTTGCCGCCTATCTCCAAAGGCTGGAAGAGGCCAAGAAAAGAGATCACAGGAAGATAGGCAAACAGCTGGATCTTTTCTCGATCCAGGAGGAAATAGGCCCCGGGCTTATACTCTGGCACCCTAAGGGTGCCATGGTAAGAAAGCTCATGGAAGACTTCTGGAGGGAAGAACACATCAGGAGGGGCTACGACCTGCTCTTTACTCCCCATATTGCCAAAAGGGACCTTTGGAAGACAAGCGGGCATCTGGATTTCTATTCCGAGAACATGTACTCCCCCATGGAGATAGACGAGGTAAGCTACCAGATAAAGCCCATGAACTGCCCCTTCCACATAGCAATTTACAATTCCAGGAAAAGGAGCTACAGGGAGCTGCCCCTCAGGTGGTGCGAGCTTGGAACGGTTTACCGCTATGAAAGGACCGGAACGCTTCACGGGCTCATGAGGGTAAGGGGCTTTACCCAGGATGATGCCCACATATTCTGCAGGCCTGACCAGCTGGACGAGGAAATAACAGAGATCCTGGATATGACCCTGTACATGCTCAGGGTCTTCGGTTTCGACCGCTATGACATATACCTTTCCACCAGGCCGGAAAAATACGTCGGAAGCGACGAGCACTGGGAGCTTTCCACCAATGCACTGAAAAGCGCCCTGGAAAAACAGGGCCTCGAGTATGAGATAGATCCTGGAGAAGGCGTCTTTTACGGCCCGAAGATCGACATCAAGATCAAGGACTGTCTGGACCGGTCGTGGCAGTGCTCCACGATACAGGTGGACTTTAACCTGCCAGAGCGGTTCAATGTAAATTACACGGGGCAGGACAGCCAGCCTCACGCCCCCATCATGGTGCACAGGGCGCTTCTGGGCTCCCTTGAACGTTTTTTCGGGGTTATGATCGAACACTATGCCGGGGCCTTCCCGCTTTGGCTGGCACCTGTGCAGGTCCGGGTGCTCACCATCACTGACAGACAGGATGAGTGGGCCAGAAATGTGTTCGGACAGTTGAGGAAGGCCGGACTGCGGGCGGAGATCGACCTCAGGAATGAGAAACTGGGCAAGAAGGTAAGAGAGGCCCAGGTGGAAAAGATACCCTACATGCTGGTTCTAGGAGACCAGGAGGTTGCTGACAAAACAGTGAGTCCCAGGACCAGGGAGGGCAGAAAACTGGATGCCATGCCGGTTGAATCCTTTGTGGAGATGATACTGGCAGAAACTGAAAGAGGAAAAACGGGAGGTGCAGTATCGCCAGAGAGCAGAGAGTAAGGGTTAATGACAGGATAAGGGCGTCCGAGGTTCGCCTGATCGCAGAAGATGGGACGCAGCTGGGAGTGATTCCCCTGGCCGAAGCACTGCAGAGGGCAAAGGATACGGGGCTTGATCTGGTAGAAGTGGCCGCCAATGCCAAGCCACCGGTTTGCCGGCTCATGGATTACGGTAAATACCGTTACGAGCAGAGCAAAAAGGCCCAGGAGGCCAAGAAAAAGCAGACCGTAATCCAGGTCAAGGAAATAAAGATGCGTCCCAGGACGGATGTCCACGATCTTAATGTAAAGAGAAAAAAGATCGTCAAGTTTCTGAACCAGGGCAACAAGGTCAAGGTCACCGTGACCTTCAGGGGGAGGGAGATAGTCCATCCGGAAATCGGCTTCGAGATGCTCAAGAAGATTGCAAACGAAATGGCCGACATCGCTGCCGTAGAGCACATGCCGAACATGGAAGGGCGGGCCATGAGCATGATACTTGCGCCCAAAAAGGCCTGAGAAACAAAAAATTCTTGATTTTTCTTTGCATCAGTGATTGACCTTGGGGTCTTTTGGGGTTAAAAATTCCCTTTCGTGCCTTCCGAGGTTTGTTGTTCACAGGGCTGAGGCCTTTTGTGGTCTTGGGCGCTGTTAAAAATCTTTTATGCGGGGTTTAGCACCATGCCAAAATTGAAGACCAAGAGATCTGCCGCCAAGAGATTCAAGAAGACCGGCAGCGGCAAGTATGTTTTCAACAAGCCGGGTCACAGTCATATCCTCACCAAGAAGACGAGAAAACGCAAGAGGAATATGAAGAAAGACAAGGTGATTTCAGAAGCAATGACCACACACATCAAGCGTATGCTTCCGTATGCATAGGCCATTTAAGGAGTAAAAAGTTATGCCCAGGGTAAAAAGAGGTTTCAAGGCAAGGAGAAGAAGGAAAAAACTCCTGAAACTTGCCAAGGGTTTCAGGGGGGCAAGGAGCCGCTGTTACCGTCAGGCCAAGGACAGTGTTGAAAAGGCGCTGTGTTATGCCTACAGGGACAGGCGGGCCAAGAAACGCTCGTACAGACGTCTCTGGATTACCAGGATAAACGCCGCCTGTCGCCTCAACGACATCTCCTACAGCAAGTTCATGGGAGGCCTGACCAAGGCAAAGATAGGTGTTGACAGAAAGATCCTGGCAAATCTTGCCGTTACGGAACCGGGTGCATTTTCACAACTTGTAGAAAAGGCCAAGGCAGCCCTTTAATCCAGCCTTTTCGTCAGATGGAAAAACAGCTCAGGGAAATTGAAAAAGAGGCCCTTGAGGCCATAGAGAAGGCCCGTGACAGCCGGGCACTGGAAGAGCTGAAGATCAGATTCCTCGGGAGGAAGGGCCAACTCACTTCCATACTCAAAAGCCTCGGCAGCCTTCCCAAGGAACAGCGTCCGCTGGTAGGCAAGCTGTCAAACGAGATAAAAAACAGGATCGAAAGGGCCTTGAAGGAAAGGCTGAAGGGCCTGAAGGATGCAGCAACAGGACCTGAGCTGATAAGGGGCTTTGACCCCACCCTTCCGGGCAGGCGCCTTCCTCCAGGGCACCTGCACCCCATCACGCAAATACTTGACGAGGTGTGCCAGGTTTTTGAAAAGATGGGCTTTTCCGTGGCCCAGGGTCCTGAAATAGAACTTGATTTCTACAACTTCGAGGCCCTGAACATACCCCCTGATCATCCTGCAAGAGACATGCAGGACACCTTTTACATTGACGACAAGGTCCTTCTGAGGACCCATACAAGTCCCATCCAGATCCGCACCATGGAGAAGATGTCTCCACCGGTGAGGATCATTGCCCCCGGCAAGGTGTACAGGTGCGATTCCGATGTCACCCATACCCCCATGTTTCACCAGGTTGAGGGACTCATGGTGGATAAAGATGTTTCCTTTTCCCATCTCAAGGGCATACTTACCCACTTTGCCCGGGAGATATTCCACAGGGATACCTCGGTAAGATTTCGTCCCAGCTTTTTCCCCTTTACTGAACCCAGCGCCGAGATAGACATTCAATGTGTCATGTGCAGGGGCAAGGGCTGCAGGGTCTGTTCCCAGACCGGCTGGCTGGAGGTGCTAGGTGCAGGCCTTGTTCATCCAGCAGTCTTCAGGCACGTGGATATCGATCCGGAAGAATACAGCGGTTTCGCCTTCGGCCTGGGTATTGAAAGAATCGCCATGCTTCGCTACGGGATCAATGATATACGTCTCTTCTACGATAATGACCTGAGATTCCTGAATCAGTTTTGAGATAAAACCATGTTGGTATTGGCATCCTGGCTTAGAGAAACAGCACCCTACGAGGCAGACCACCTGGAGGTTGCCGAAAGGCTTACCCTTGCAGGCCTTGAAGTTGAGGCCGTAGACCCGGCATATCCCTGGATGGAAGAAGCCCTGGTTGCCCGGATTGCCCGGGTGGAACCTGTCAGCGAAGAAAAGGGCATGAGTCTTTGTACTGTGGAAACCGGCAGCGAACAGGTGGAAGTGGTATGTGGGGCGCCGAATGTCCGGGAGGGCATGCTTACGGTTTACGTGCCGCCGGGCACGGAAATGCCGGATGGAAAAGAGATCAAGGAAGTCCACATCTATGGACACAGGTCCAGGGGCATGCTTTGCTCCCAGATGGAAATCATGCTTGAAGGAGATTCAAGCGGAATCTTTGACATATCTTCCCAATTTCCCTCGGCTAGAGTGGGCCAGAAATTCTCTGCCCTTGCCGGAATGGATGACCTGGTATTTGAAATAGGCATTACGCCCAACAGGCCGGATTGTCTCAGCATTGCAGGTGTGGCAAGGGAAGTGGCCGCCCTCTACAATATCCCCCTGAGGATTCCTCCTGTCAGTGAAATCTTCTCAGCCCACAGATCGGCTGATATTTCCATAGAAATAGATGATCCGGAACTCTGCTCCCGCTACGTGGGCTCTGTAGTAAACGGGGTCAGTGTTGGAAAATCACCGGGCTGGATGGCCAGAAGGCTTGCAGCCAGCGGCATACGGCCAATAAATAACATCGTCGACATCACCAATTACGTCCTCATGGAAAGGGGACAGCCCCTTCACGCCTTTGACCTGGACACCCTGAAGGGAAGAGGGATCATTGTCAGGGTATCGAAAGAGAAGGAAAAAATAGTCACCCTTGACGGCAAGGAACGCATACTTCCGGCAGGAGTGCTTCTCATCTGCGACAGGCAACGCCCTGTAGCCGTGGCAGGAGTCATGGGAGGCCTGGAGACAGAGGTTACTGAAAAGACCAGATCTGTCCTGCTTGAAAGCGCATGGTTTGCCCCGGGCAGCATCAGAAGGACTGCCAAGACACTAAAGCTGCCTTCAGAGGCATCCTTCCGCTTTGAAAGGGGAGTGGATTTTGACGGCCAGCTCTCTGCTGCCCAGCGCGCCACGGATCTCTTACTGGATCTGGCAGGCGGCGAGTTTGCAGGCATTCATGACGAAAATCCGCGGCCCTGGAAAGGCAGAAGGATCAGGATGAGGCCCCAGAGGACCAACACCCTCCTGGGTACGGACCTGGACGCTGAAAAGATGGTGGGCATTCTGGATTCCATCCAGATCCGCCTTGAAGACAAGGAAGACCACGGGCTGGAATTTTCTGTCCCATCCTTCAGGCCGGATCTCAAGGAAGAAATCGACCTCGTGGAGGAAATTGCCAGGCTCCACGGCTTTGCCTCCATTCCCACACGCTCTCCCGTTGGCGAACTCATAGTGGAATCGGCGGCATCGGACAAGGCCTTTGTGGATGGTCTCAAGGCCTTTCTCGCCGGCCAGGGATACTCGGAAATCATATCGTACAGCTTCATCTCCCCTGGAGAAATCCAGGCACTGGGCCTGGACCAGGACGATCCCAGGACCAGGACTGTCATGCTGAAAAACCCGCTGGCAGAAGACCAGTCGGTCATGAGGACAAACCTTGTCAGTTCCATGCTTTCAACCGTTTCCAGAAACCATAAGAAACGGAACATGGATCTTTCCCTGTTTGAAACCGGTGCTGTTTTCATAAACAGGGGTCCGGAAGTACTGCCTGAGGAACACCAGAGGTTATGCTGTGCGATCACTGGCAAAAGGTTCCAGCAGACCTGGGCCTGGCCTGAGCAGGAATCGGACTTTTTCGACATGAAAGGGCTGATGGAAAACCTGCTGGAGCATGCAGGCATTGCGGAGAGCGTTTTTCAGGTCTCCGTGAAACCGGAGCCCTTCTACGTCCCTGGCACCTGCGTAGAAATCCTCTCCAACAAGGGCACAAGTATCGGTACCCTCGGCCAGGTTTCTGCCAAGGTGCTTGGCGCCTTTGATATTTCCTCCAGGGTCTTTCTCTCTGATCTTTCTATACCAGCCATGATGGAGGCTGCTTCTTCAGAAAAACGCTTCTGCCCACTGGCACGTTATCCTGCCGTTGATCTTGACCTTTCCATTATCCTGGATGACTCGGTCAGGGTTCAGGATATATTCTCGTTTATCCAGGAAAGGAAACCGGAAATACTCGAGAGCGTATCCATCTTCGATGTCTACAGGGGCAAACCTGTCCCCAGGGGCAAGAAGAGCCTGGCCTTCAGGTTCATTTACAGGTCCGAGGACCGTACCCTGTCGGAGGCAGAAGTACTGGCTCTTCACGAACCCCTTGTAAATGCCCTGCTTCAGGAATTCAATGCGGAAATGAGGAGCTGAATGGGCAGGCATTCCCTCACCAAGCTTCAGCTGGCAGAGAAGGTAAGCGAAAACCTGGGTTTTTCCGTTCGTTCCAGCAAAAAACTCGTGGACGCCATTTTTATCCACATGACAGAGAGCCTGCTTTCAGGGGAATCTCTGAAAATTGTTCGCTTTGGTACCTTTTGCCCCCTTTTCAAAAACGCCAGAAAGGGTATAAATCCATCTACAGGGGAACCTATTGTTATTCCGGCGAGGAATACCGTTTCCTTTAAACCAAGTCCCTTGCTGAAAAAGATGGTCAATGCTGAAAAAGGACCGCAAATACTACCGAATAGGAGAAGTCAGCAGGATAGTGGGGGTTGAACCCCATGTCCTGAGATTCTGGGAGAAGGAATTCCGCCAGATACAGCCCAGACGAGTATCAAGACAGCGCCTTTACCGGAAGCAGGACCTTGATACCATAAAGCTCATAAAACGGCTTCTCTACAAAGAAGGGTTCACCATTGCTGGTGCCAGGAAAAAACTGGACAGTCTGCAGCAACCTCCTTCTTCCGCCAAGGTACCGTCCGGTACGCCACCAACTGACCAAAATGAAATACTTGAAGAAATCAGGAAGGAACTCACGGAAATCAGGCGAATACTTTCCAGGTGAAAATCTACAGGTGCTAAAAGAATGCAGAGACTCGATGACAAACAGGCAGCACGCCTAAAAGAACTTCGTTCCAGGATCGACAATATCGACAGGGACTTGGTAGCCCTGCTGCAGGAACGGCTCAAGGTTGCAGAGGAGATAGGCAAAACAAAGGCAAAATCCCTGGCGCAGCCCCTGGACGCGGTGAGGGAAAAAGAGGTAATAGACCACATCCTGGAATACAACAGGGGCGTCTTCCCTCCAGATGGCCTCCAGGTCATCTTCAGTGAGATAATATCTGCATGCCGTAATGCCCAAAGGCCGGCAAGGGTGGGTTATCTCGGACCAGAGACCACATTTACCCACATGGCTGCTGCAGAATTCTTTGGTCATGCCCCGGATTTCATCCCGGAGGGAAACATCACCGAGGTATTCGAAGAGGTGGAAAGGAAACGGATAGATTTTGGAGTGGTGCCGGTGGAAAACTCCGTGGAAGGCACTGTTGCCCTCACCCTGGATGGTCTGTGTGACTACAAGATCAAGGTATGCGGGGAGCTTTACATGCCCATCTCACATGATCTAATAAGCAAAAGCGGCAGGCTTGACAGGATAAGACGAATACTTTCCCATCCCCATGCACTTGCCCAATGCAGGCTGTGGCTCCAGAGAAACCTTCCGGCCGTGCCAACAGAGGAGGTAGTCAGCACCGCCCAGGCTGCAAGGTGGGCTGCAGTGGATGAATCGGTTGCGGCAATAGCAAGCCCACTTGCTGCAAGGACATATAAACTTTATACTGTTGCCAGAAGGATAGAGGATTTTGCAGGCAATACCACTCGTTTCCTGGTGCTGGGCCATGAATGCCCCAGGCCCAGCGGAAAAGACAAAACATCGCTGCTTCTAAGCCTGGAAGACAGGCCCGGGTCTCTTTTCAGGCTGCTGGAGCCCCTGGCGGACAAGGGTATCAACCTGACCAAGATCCAGTCACGGCCGGTAAAGGACGAACCCTGGCGATATCTCTTTTACGTTGATATTGCCGGCCACATAGAAGACGAACACGTCAGGGAAGGTGTGGAATCCATTCGCGGAGGCTGCACATTCCTGAAGTGGCTTGGCTCGTATCCGATGGGAGAGATGAAACAATAGAAAGTGATGTTTCATATGGAACTAAATTAAAAGGAGCAGGCATGAAAAAAATTTTGTTGTTACTTTCAGTTGTTGCATTTCTTTGCACTGTATCCCATGCAAAGGCTGATTTAAATATCATTCAGCTTGCCCAAACACATGAACATGGAGAATTCTTCAAGGTTGCCCTTGGAGACAATTATGCCTTTTGGAGCCATTACTCCAAGGGAATATACATGTGGGAAACATCGAATCCGGTACATGCCGGTACAAAAATATGGAACGATGAGGAAGTCGTTGTCCTTTCTGCTTCTGGCAACAAGCTGGCCTGGATAGATGACAGTGACGATGTCCAGGTCTGGGACGGAAGTTCCATCACAGAGATGGAAGACGACGTGGTGGACACCATTTCCCTGTATGAAGAAAACCTGGCCTTCGTTGAGGAAGATCATGAAGATTTCTGGAAAGAGGACACGGAGGTGTTTCTCAGGACACCAGGCCAAAAGACCCAGATTTCTGACAATAACTACGATGACATAGAACCTTCTGTTTACGGCAACCAGGTTGCCTGGGTTGGCGAGCACGATGACAATTTTGATCTTTTTTTCTGGGATGGACAGGAGGAATACAAGCTGACGGATACTGACGGAGATGACAGGCGCCCCAGCCTATACAAAGGAGCGATAGCCTGGGATGAATTGGACGGAGACGACTTTGAAATCTATTACTGGGCCGGGGGAGACATTATCCAGGTAACAGATGATGACGATGACAACGTGGGTCCTGTGCTTAGAGACGGCCGAATCGTCTGGGTGAAAAAGGCCGGCAGCTGTTATGACATATATTCATGGGACGGAAGCCAGATAGAAAGGCTCACTGATGAATGCTACGACAGGATAAACTCTCTTGACTTCAATGGCAGGGCCATTTTGTGGTCGGCCGAGGAAGACGATGAAAAGAGCGTTAACTATGCCGAGCTCTCAGGCACGTCTTCGAGGGTTCAGACCGGTTGGTGGTATAACGCCAGCGAACCCGGCACCGGCCTTGCCACCGAGGTAAAAGGCAACAAGATATCCATTGCCTGGTTTGTCTACGATTCATCCGGCAGGACCACCTGGTACACAGCAGGCGGCGAGATGACCAACTCCCACAATTTTACGGGAAATCTCTATTCCTGGACAGGTTGGCCATGGGGAGACAACTATGTCCCCCCAACATCAAATGTCATTGGCACCATCGTTCTGAATTTCAACAGTTCTCCTGCTGGATCCTTAACCTTCAGCGTAAACATGAATAACATAGTGGTCACCAAGACCTTCACTTCCTTCATGGCCGATTTTTCACCAGGCCCTGAAGATTCCAGGAAAATCACAGGATGGTGGTACGATCCGTCATATGACGGTATGGGCTTTTTTATGGATGCGCGTGGCGGCAAGATGGCCATGGCCTGGTACAATTACAGGGAGGACCGTTCTGCAAGGTGGTGGACGTCCTATAATATCTTTAGCGACGGGGCGCCTGTCTACATAGGCAACCTGGATGGCTGGACCGGAGGAGCCTGTGCCACCTGCCCTTATAACGGCCCGCCTGTCATGACACCGGCCGAAGGAGGCAGCATAACAATTACATTCTCCGATTCAAGCCATGCAACAGCCCAGGTAGGCGACACCACAGTCCATCTGGAAAGATTCCAGCTGCCTTGATGACCGGCCTAATCTTACTTGCAAATCGCGGAAACCGGAAAGCGCCTTTCACAAAGGAGGGCGCTTTTTCTTTTTAAACCATCAGGGGAACCGCAGCCTACCGGACCGGCTCATTTATAATTCAAAACTTTTGTCAGTGAATCAAAAATGCCCTCTTCTGAATAGGGTTTGCTCAGAAAATCATTCATGCCTGCATCAAAACATTTTTGCCTGTTGGTGGTGCTTGCTGTCAATGCTATTACTGGCGTCTTCCCATTCAATCCGCTCTTCCTTAACTTGCTTGTCAGCTCAAAACCGTTCATGTCCGGCAGATTGATATCCATGAATATTGCGTCAAATTTCCTCTTTTCCAGGGCCCTGAGAGCGATTTCGCCAGTTGAAGCAACTACAGGCATAACCTGCCGCTTTTTAAGGATCTCCAGAAGAATCTTCTGGTTTATGCGATCATCTTCCACCACGAGTACCTTCAAGCCGGCAATCGGCGCCTTGGTTGCATCCGCGTAATGTTGCGGCTCTGCAGACTGGGGCACGAAACCGGCCTGGAAACGGGCAATTTGTTCAATCAGATTCTCTCCTCCAGAAGGTTTCAGCAACAGGCTGACAAAAGGATCCTTGTCAAGGCCTTCCGAATGGGCCAGGGACATCATCTCCATTGCAGGGATACCAACTATTATCACCGGCATTTTTTCTTGTCCGGCTGCAGAACGTAAAAATCGTACCCCCAGATCCTTTTGCTCCCTCACATCCTTCCAGTTAAGGAAACAGATCACATTTTCGGCAGAAGTCTTTAAAGCTTCAGAAAAAAATTCAGCAGCACCATACAGGGAAGCCACAGTTTTGACAGAAACGCCTTCGATCTGAAGTCTTGCCCTGAGAAGCTCTGCCGAGAAACCGTCACTATTCACCATTACTGCGGCGGGAATTGCCTCTAAGGCCTTTACATGATTAATGGCCTCAGCTCCCATCGAAAAGCTGAAAACCATGTGATCTTCCAGGAGATCAACCAGAAATTCACCTTCTCCAATCAGATTCCTGCAGATGGCAAGCCTTCGGTCTCCCCAAAAATCGTTTCCGGGGGAGAAGTCGGGGTCTTTGAAAAAGATCTCCAGCCGGCAGTCGATGAGCTGTCCCTGGCCACAGCCGAAAATCAATTCCATTTTGCCGGAGGGGATATGCCTTGCTGCCAAATCAAGGATATGAATAAGTACCCGTCTCAATCTTGCGCCGGGCACATAAAAACATTTCTGCACATCCGCCTCGATTCTCAGACTCACATCAACCGCACCGGTTTGAATAAAAGGTTCGACAGTATCCAGCACTTGCTCCAGCACATCCACCAGAGGCTCGGGAGCTTCGGTGGAATCCCCGTCTCCGGGAAGGGAAAGGCGCATAATGTCGTCCAAAAGACCGAGGAGCCGACCGGCCGATTTTTCTATGTTTTTAAGATAATCTCTTACCCGCGGGGAAGGATCTTCCTTGAGGGCCAATTCCGCCATATTGATTATGGAGTTCAGAGGAGATCGGATTTCGTGGCTTAGATCCGATATCATGGAATCAAATTTTTTGGGTTCCACCTTGAAGTCCTCTATGCCAATAGGGTCCTGATGTCCCTCAGATGTTTCCTGGCCTCTTCAAAATTTAAATCCCCGATAGACAACTCCAGACGTTCAATTTCTCTACTTGGAACAATCTCAGTTAACGCCGGCTTCAGTTGTTCCCAAACCAGATCTGATTCTATATCATTTGATGCCAGCAATGCGTCAAGCTTATTAAAAAGCCCTTCTATGCCATCCGCCTTCCCTAGCAACTCCTCATTAAGACTCGTGGACAGTTCCCCAGCGGAATAAGTTTTTTGAAATGCCCCAAAAGACTCGGATAGGGATTCCATCTCCTGGCGCAGGACATTCAAAATTTCTTGGGCCTCTTGAACATTTCCAGACCTTACTTCCCTTTCCAGAAATTCACAATTTTTCTTCAGGGACACGGCAGACAGGTTGGCTGCTACTCCCTTCAAGCTGTGGACACTTTCCAGGACCTTTTTCAGTTTTCCTGCTTCTAGGTCATGCCCTATCTTCTCTGCCACATCTGAATATTTCGAGACAAAATCTGAAAGCAAATGGACAAAAAAGTCTCCTCTTTCACCAAACCTCTCCAGAGCATCCCCTGCATCAATTCCATAAAAACCTTCTATGACCCCTGCCCAAAAACTTGCATCTTTCCCTCCGCCGGAACAAGCCGGCTTCTCCTCCTTCTGCAACTTGTGCCCCAACCACTTTCTCAGAACGGTTGCCACAGACTCAGGGGTTACGGGTTTCATGAGAAAATCATTCATGCCCGCCTCGAAACATCTTTGCCTGTCATCCTCAAAGACCCCTGCAGTCATTGCCACTATAGGGGTATGCCGGGTTTCCTTTCTGGATCTCAAGGCTGCAGCTGTCTGGTATCCATCCATCTCCGGCATCTGTATGTCCATGAAAATCAGATCAAAATTCTGGTCTGCAAGCTTTAGGGCCGCCTTGCCGTTTTCAGCCGTTACCACCTGGGCCCCGGTACGAGTAATGATATCTTTTGCCACCATCTGGTTGATCTCATTATCTTCCACCAGGAGGATCCTAGCGTTGGCAAACCTGACATTATCACTGCCACCGGGATGGATCTCATCTTCGCCATTGGCCCTTTTGTGCTCTCCCCTCAGGACAGTGCGCAGGCTTTCTGCAAGGGCGCTTTTTTTGACTGGTTTTAATAAAAGTGCCAGCCTTTGGATTCCTCGAAGCCTGTGACCAAGGGATTCAGAATCAAAGCCGTGGAAGGCCACTATGGAAAGCTCCGGAAACCTGTCCAGCAATTCTCTAATCATTGAAACAGATATGTTCCGATCCACATCCAGGCATAAAATGGTCTTTCCCTTCATGACATCAGCGGCATTTTTCAGTTGTTCAACGGAAATCCTGAGGACGTCCAAGACGCCAAAAGATCTTAGAAGGTTTTCCAGGCTTTGGGCCAGCCTGTCGCTCTGGCAGCAAATCATTACTGATGTCTCCCGAGAAAACCCTTCAAGCCTGTCAGGCTGATCTTTTAAATCCCCGGCAATTTCGAGCTCTGCCTTGAAGGTGAACCTGGTGCCTTCACCCGGCTGGCTCTCGACTTCTATGACACCACCCATAAGGTCCGCTATCTTCTTGCAAATGGCCAGCCCCAGCCCTGTTCCACCAAATCTCCTGGTAGTAGAGGTATCGGCCTGGGTAAACATGTCAAATAACATATCGAGCCGTTCTGGATCTATCCCGATACCCGTATCCTCCACGGAAAATTCAAGCCCAGCCTTTTCACCTTTTACGGCCAAACACTTGCAGCTCAGGATCACCTCTCCCTCAGGCGTAAATTTCAGCGCATTTGAAACGAGATTGGTCAGCAACTGGCCAAGCCGCATAGGGTCTCCCACCAGCCAATCAGGTACATCGCTATCTATATCGATTATAAGCTCGGCCCCTCTTCCCGTCCCCTGTTCAGAAAACATGTCCGAAAGATTTTCTATTACCTCATGCAGGCTGAATCTGGTCTTTTCAAGTTCCATCCTGCCTGCCTCGATCTTTGAAAAATCCAGTATGTCATTTACCAGCGCCAGGAGTGAATAGGCAGAGGTTTTTATGATCCTCAGATAATCCCGCACCTTTGCAGGGAGCCCTTCCATTTCCAGGGCCAGCCCTGTAACCCCTGTTATTGCATTTAGCGGTGTACGAATTTCATGGCTCATGTTGGCAAGAAATTCCGACTTTGCCTTGCTGGCCTCTTCCGCCTTTTCTTCGGCAATGCGCATCTCCCTGGCTTGTTTTTTCAGAAGAATGTTTGACTCTTCCAGCTCCCTGGTTCGCTGTGCAACCTTTTCCTCCAGGGTCCTCGTGAATTCTTCCAGCCTCAGGTTGGCGGCTTCCAGTTTGCTCGTGTATTCAGCCTGAATCTGTTCCTTTTCCCTGCTGAGGATATTTATTCTGTCTGCAAGCGCAATGGAAAGCAGGATCACCTCCCAGGCCGATCCGATCTGGATTCCCCACACGGTAAAAAAATTATTGGGAAGCGTTCCAAAGGATTTAAGGGCAAAAATTGCCATACCTGCCAGTGAAACAGTCCATGCGAACACGTAATATCTTGCTGGCCGGTAACCCCTGAAGAGACAAATAAATCCCGCTGCTATATGGACCACCACTGTAATGGTAAACAACGTGGCAAGCCTGATGCTGACTGTGTAGGGGATTATCAGGCTGATTACTGCTCCAGCTCCTGCAAGATAAAGAAATGCCTTGAGAATGCCATCGATCAGGCGGATGTTTCTCTTTGTATTCAGGATCCCCCTGGTGAACTGGGTGCCGAACAAAAATGCTGTGAATATGAAAAACGGTAAGCTGATATTGGCCCAATGCGGGCTTTCCGGCCAAAGATACTTGAAAGACACCCCTGTAAGGCACAGCTGAAACAGGAAATTCAGCATGACAAACAGCACATAATAGAGATACAAGGGTTCTTTAATGGAGATATAGAGTATCATGTTGTAGGCCAGCATGGCAAAGAGGATACCGAAGTACATTCCCAGAGCGGTTTCCTCGTTTTCCACCTTGTTGATAAAGGCCGCTGGGCTATAGAGTTTTGCAGGCAGGTTCAGGGAGCTGGAGGTCTTTATCCTGACATAATAGGTAAGAGTGGTACCTGCCGGGATCTTTAAAATGAATACAAAATTTCTATAAAGCACCGGTCGGTGAAAAAAATCCTGGCGGTCCCCCTCCCTATATACCCGGAAAGAATCTTTGATATCTGGCTCGTAAAGTTCCACATGGTCAAGCAGGGGATACTCGATTTCCAGGTATCGGCTTACCTGCTTTACACCAGGATTCCTGATGGAAAATCTGAACCAGTAAGCCGACGAGGTGAACCCGAATCCGGGAGCAAGCTGGTGGCTGGGGACAAATTGCCGGCTTACCTTTCCGGAGGTTATATCAGCCAGGGTCAGCTCACCCTTAGGATCCTCGAGGTAATAGAGATAAGGGCCCAAGTTGTACTGTTCCCTGTCATTCTGGAGGATTACGGCCTTGTCGCCAGTTGCAGCACCGCCCGGGGCGGCGGCAAGAACAGCCAGGAAGACGATGATAACCGCAACAACAGGACCGTGACCCACCCAAAAAACCTGGAAATTTCCTATCCCAACACTTTCGTGGTGCAAGAATCCTCCCTAGCAGTCAAAGTCAACTGTTCATGGGCTTAAAAGCGAATTAAGCCCCTATCGGCAATATTTTTCAAGGCCTTGACACTGCTTTTTTATAATGGTATAGCTTACGGGCTTTTAAGAGAGGGCGGATAGCTCAGTTGGGAGAGCACCGGCCTTACAAGCCGGGGGTCACAGGTTCAAGCCCTGTTCCGCCTACCATCATAAAACAGAAAAAAAGCGGGGTCGTAGTTCAGTCCGGTTAGAACGCTGGCCTGTCACGCCAGAGGTCGCGAGTTCGAGTCTCGTCGGCCCCGCCAAACAATATCAAGGGGTTACGGTTTTCAAGCCATGACCCTTTTTTCTTGCCCATTTCAAGGATAACATGTCCTGAAATAAAACTGCTTCCAGCCCCCGAATCCAGTAGTTGATAATCTCGACCATTCCTATCTATTGAACAGCAGCAGTCTTTATTTCTGTTCCGGAATCAGGCTCCAACATTTCCA
>CAYZJS010000119.1:0-32123 GCA_964478865.1 uncultured Thermodesulfatator sp. | reverse complement strand
TCATGGCAGCCAGCATGAAGGGCGCGGCTGAAGAGGCACCAGATGCCTACAAGGATGTAAAAAGGGTTGTGGAGGTAACCCACAGGGCAGGACTTGCCAGAAAGGTGGCCATGGTAAAGCCCATGGCCGTGATAAAGGGATGATATGTTGAAATTACAGAATATCTTTAAATTTACCGCGATAAAAGCAGTTTTCCTTTTGCTTATGTGCTTGATCCCAGGCATGTACTGCCTTGCATCCGTGTCTGGAAACGGCACGCTGGCTGATCCCGACGCCATGGCGGTTTCTTCAAACAACACTGCTGCTGCAAGAGACGCGTTTAATGGCTCAAACGCCACGGATGCAGATGCCAATAGCACCGTTGTGATACAGAGGCCTGATACCGATTTCCACTGGTATGACCACCGGGACATCTTGCCTTACGAATATGCTGAGGTGACAGGACAGCCCGCGCCTGTTTATTCTGCCCCCTTGCCTGATCCAGGGTCAGCCAGACCGCTGAGAAGGCTGGATGGGGGCTTTATCTGGGTGTCCCTTCAATCTCCCACTGTATTCAAAACCGGTTCCCACAGCTGGTATTACATAAATCCAGGGGAATACGTGCTTGCTGAAGAGCTTACCAAGAGACCGGTTTCAACCTTCAAGGGCGTAGATTTTTCCACCACCATCCTGAAGGGAAGCTGCGGATGGGTGGTCCTGGACACAGTAACCTCAAAGATCCCGGGGATAGAGGAATATATCGATGGCGAGTATCTTGACAAGCATGTAATGGTTCGCATACAGGAAACCAGGTTTATAAAAGGGAAAAAATGGCTGAAGCTCGGTGAAAAAAAATGGGTGGACGGAAGCCGGGTGGCACTCATCACCAAGGCTGCCAGGCCTGACGAGATCCCCCCCGGGGTGAAATGGATAGACATAAACCTGTATGAACAGGTACTCCAGGCCTATGATGGAGACCTTCTTGTATACGCAACCCTGGTGTCTTCAGGGCTGCCCGGATTTGAAACCCCCACGGGCCTCTTTCGCATTTGGGGAAAGGTCCGAATGGCAAAGATGGGTGGAGGTGAAAAAGGGAAAGATTATTACTTCCTGGAGGATGTTCCCTACCACATGTATTTCCATCAGGGTTTTGCCATCCACGGGGCCTATTGGCATGATAACTTCGGCATAAAACAGTCACACGGTTGCGTCAATATTGCCCCTAGAGACGCCTTCTGGCTGTTTGGCTGGACCACTCCCAGGGTTGAAGGGGGGAAGTGGGGCAAATCAAGGCCTTCTAATCCAGGGACTTATGTCTTTGTCCACTACTGATACTGGTGAGCATGGAGCGCCGGCAGGAATGGTCTTTTGCAGGAAGCCCGCTTATTATGACAACCGGTGTTCCCACTGAAACAACCTCAAAAAGTTCGTTGACATCAGGGTTTCTAAGGGCGATGCAGCCCCTTGTCCAGTCCCAGCCTATGCCTCCGCCGTGGATGCAGACTGCCCCGCCCAGTTTCGTAAACCAGGGTGGCTTCCGGCCGTGATTAATTGCATCGATAATGGCATCATACTGGGCCTTCGTTATGAGGCCCTGCTTGAGGCCCCTGAGGGCATCTTCCCTTGACGGATAACTTATTCCCAGGGCCTTGTAGTACTTGCTCTTGGGGTTCTTGTTACATACAAAGAAGCTGCCTTCCGGAGTGCGCCCGTCTCCCTGTTTTATCTTGTCCCTCAGAGGATCGGGGCCGAGATTTACAGGATAAATCCGCATGAGCGTTTCACCGGAAAAGAGATACAGTATACGTTTTTTCTTGTTTACTACTATCCGTGCGTCTTTAAGTGGTTTTGGTAGGGGTTGGTAGAGGTATCTCAGGTCGTTTTCCCACTCGAAATTGGAATAGGACATGGATAGATCGAAGGGAGGAACCGTTTTCAGGCTGTAGCGGGGAAGTTTTCTCTCCTTGTCGCAACAGCCGGGAATCAGGAGAAAAAACAGAGACAAGAAAAAAAGTGCAGTCCATCCACTCCCTGAAATTTTGTTCACTGCTTCTCCCTCCGAGCCTGAACAGGTTATGTGTAACTATAGCAAAGATTTGTTAAAAAACAAGTAGTTAATATATTTTTCAACTTATCCTTATTTTTATATCTTTACCATCGAAGGTCTGAAACCTGGCAGTATCATTCTGCAACTTTTTCATGTGAGGCGGAATGACCCTTGCCTTGCCCATTCCTCCCGGCAGGTCAACAACGTAGCGGGGTATGCACATCCCACCCACGTCACCCCACATTTTATCAATGATATCGATACCTTGTTTGATGCCGGTCCTGAAGTGATCCGTGCCTTTTACAAAGTCGCAGTGAAAAAGATAATAGGGCCTCACCATGATCTTTTGCAGGCCGCAGCAGAGTCTTTTCATGGTCTCGGCATGGTCGTTGATGCCCTTTAACAAAACGCTCTGGTTCGATACGGGAATGCCTGCAAGCTGGAGCCTGTCACATGCCCTCCTGGACTCAATGGTCAACTCGTTTGGATGGTTGAAGTGGGTATTTAGCCAGAGGGGCCTGAACCGCTTGAGCAGGCTGCAAAGCCCCTGGTCGATGGCCATGGGCAGAACCACCGGCAGCCTGGTGCCGATTCTAAGAACTTCCACGCTTGATACGGATTTCAGGAGGCCGAGGATGTGTTCGAGCCTCCGGGCAGGAAGAAGAAGGGGGTCTCCACCTGATACGAGTATTTCCCTTACCTCAGGATGGTCAATCAGATAGTCACGGATGTCTTCCCACGCCTTCTCGCTGCCAGGGACCTGCTCCGGACTTTTCCAGGTTCGCTTCCTGTTGCAATGCCTGCAGTAGGATGCGCAGCGGTTTGAAACAAGCACAAGTGCCCTGTCCCGGTACCTGTGAATGAGCCCGGGCAAGGGGCTGAACCTTTTCTCAAGGAGGGGGTCCTCTTCCGAGTGGGGGCTGGATACCCTGAGTTCGTCAGGGCTCGGGATGATCTGCCTGCCCACAGGATCTTGCCTGTAATATCTTTCAATCAGGCAGATGTAGTAAGGAGTGGAGGCCCACTTGTACCGGCTGAGGCATTTTAGAAATGGTGCAACGTCTTCATGATAGGGTTCCAGAAACCTTGCAAGCCCCTCTTTCCCCTTGAGCCTGTTATCAAGCTGCCACTTGGGATCGGACCAGTCTCTTTCAGGAACTCCTGGCCAGAGCCTTTCTCTCAGGTCCATGGCCCTCTTTGTGCCGGAAGCCTACTTATCGAAGGGATTTTTCAGCAATATGGTCTGTTCCCTGCCCGGACCAACTGAAATTATGGAAATCGGCGTAGCAGCGGTCTTTTCTATGGTCTGGATGTAGTCCCTGGCTTCCTTCGGAAGGTCATCCAGGCTCCTTGCACCGGTTATGTCGCCTTTCCAGCCGCTGACCTGGCGGTAGATGGGCCTGGCCTTTTCAACCTTCCTGATATTCGATGGCATGGCGGAGAAGCTCTCACCGTCAACGTCGTA
Source organism: uncultured Thermodesulfatator sp. (assembly GCA_964478865.1). Lineage (GTDB taxonomy): Bacteria > Desulfobacterota > Dissulfuribacteria > Dissulfuribacterales > QOAL01 > QOAL01. Next base: position 28,632 of record CAYZJS010000119.1, on the reverse strand, counting down.
TGATTCGCAGATACTCAAGGGGTCTATGTCGCTCATTACATCAAGCTTTGTAATGGCAAGTCCGTCAAGCCCGTTTAACCTGACCGCATCCTTGAGGACCACCCCGTCCAGCCAGCCGCATCTTCTGCGCCTGCCCGTTGTTGCTCCAAATTCTGCACCTTTCCGCTGTATCAGGTCTCCGGTGTCGTCAAAAAGCTCTGTGGGAAACGGGCCTGAGCCTACCCTGGTCGTATATGCCTTGCAAATGCCTATGACACAGTCGATCTGGCTCGGGCCTATGCCTGCCCCGCAGCAGGCACCCCCTGCTACGGTGTTGGATGAGGTTACAAAGGGGTACGTGCCGTGGTCGATGTCCAGCTGGGTGCCCTGCGCCCCTTCAAAGAGCACGTTGCCACCGGCCTTTCTTGTTTCATTCACAAGTACAGACACGTTACCGGCAAAGGGAGCAAGGATTTCTGCATATTTCATGTATTCATCGTAGATGCTTCCTGCATCAAGGGGTTCTGCATGGAGCATCTTTTCAAGGAGGAAATTTTTTTCAGCCACGTTGCCTTCAAGTTTTTCACGGAAAAGCTGGGAGTCGAGCAAGTCCGTCACCTTTATGCCATTTCTGACAATCTTGTCTTCGTAACAGGGCCCTATCCCCCTTCCCGTGGTGCCTATCTTTTTGCCTTCGGACTTGGCGGCTTCCCTGGCATGATCCAGGGCCTTGTGATAGGGCATGATGAGATGGGTATTCTCGCTGATAGTCAGGCGTTCAGGGGTTACGGGCAGGCCCTTTTCTTCAAGGCCCTTTAGTTCCTCTATGAAAACCCCCGGGTCCAGTACCACGCCGTTTCCAACTGCACATCGTTTGTCCTGGTACAGTATGCCGGACGGGATGAGATGAAATATGAATTTTTCTCCATCTACAACCAGGGTATGGCCTGCATTGTTGCCGCCCTGGAATCTTACGATGAGATCCGCGTATTCCGTGAGTAAATCAACGATCTTGCCCTTGCCTTCATCTCCCCATTGGGTTCCTATTACTACAACTGTGGACATATTTCCTGCTCTCCCTTTACTTTTCCAACCCGGCAGGATACTTAAACTGCTATAAAAAGTCAAACAGCTCTCAGGCGGTTCCAGGTCCTGCACCAGGGCTTCCTGCAAGGGCCACAGGACGGCACCCATGGAACGAAAAGACGATGCACCCATTTACCTCGTAGACGGAAGCTCGTACCTCTACAGGGCCTTTTTTTCCACTCCCAGGGAATTTACAAGTTCAAAGGGGGTCCCCACCAGGGCCGTTTACGTCATCACCAACATGCTACTTAAGATCCTTAAGGAGAAATCCCCGGAATTCATAGCAATGACATGGGATGCAAAGGGGCCCACCTTCAGGCACGAACTTTACAGGGAATACAAGGCAAACAGGCCTCCCATGCCCGAGGACCTTTCCACACAGGTTCCCTACGTCAGGAGACTGGTGGATGCCCTGGGACTTCCCCAGCTCGAGGTCCAGGGCTTTGAGGCTGACGATATCATAGCCACACTGGCAAAATATTTCGGTGAAAAGCTCGGAAAGAAGGTTGTGATAGTTTCAGGTGACAAGGACCTGATGCAGCTGATTTCTGAAAACGTGGTCATCTGGGACCCGATGAAGGACGAAACCACGGATCTCAAGCTTTTCAGTGAACGCTACGGGATAGAACCGTCCCAGTTCAAGGACGTCTTGAGCCTTGCCGGTGATACCTCTGATAACATCCCTGGAGTTCCAGGGATAGGACCAAAGACGGCGGTAAAACTAGTCACCGAGTACCAGTCTGTTGAAAATCTGCTTGAAAGGCTGGACTCGCTTAAAAAGGGCAGGCTCAAGGAAAGACTCCTTGAGGCCAAGGAGAAGCTGCCCCTTTGGAAGAAGCTGACATCTCTTGATAGCAGGGTGCCGGTGAATCTTGATCTTGAAACATACCGCAAGAGGCAGATGGATGAAAAAGCCCTCCTGGAACTTTTCAGGGAGCTTGATTTCGAAAGCCTGATTCCCATGGTTTCCTCCCAGAAGGTTCTATCCTACGATGATTACAGGCTCATCCAGGATGAAGAAGTACTTTGCCGGTGGCTGGAAGAAAACAAAGATTCGGCCCAGCTGGTGATAGATACCGAGACCACCAGCCAGCGTCCCATGGAAGCCAGCCTTGTGGGTATAAGCCTTTGTTTCAGGCCTCCGGAAGCCGTGTATCTGCCCGTTGGGCACGATACCGGTGAAACCCAGCTGGACATGGAAACAGTAACACGCCATCTGGCCCCCCTTTTGAGTCAAGTCTCCCTGTACAAAATCGGTCAGAATATCAAGTATGACCTGATAGTCCTGAGGAGGCACGGCCTGAAAATAGAAAATATCGCCGGAGATACAATGGTGGCTTCTTATCTGCTTGATCCCACCAGGAGAAGGCATAACCTGGACGAGATTGCCAGGGACGTCCTCGGCCACAAGATGATTTCCTACAAGGAGGTCACAAAGGGGCTTACCAGGAGCCAGAATTTTTCGCACGTTTCCCTGGAAAAGGCCACGGAATACGCCTGCGAGGACGTGCATGTCACATGTGTGGTCAAGGACAGGTTTCATCAGGAGCTTAAGGAAAAAGGTCTCTGGAAACTCTATTCAGAGGTGGAGGTGCCTCTAATTCCTGTGCTCGCAGACATGGAGATGAAAGGCATCCTGGTTGACAAGGCAGGGCTGGCGGAACTCAAGGAAGAATTCGGAAAAAGATTGAGAGAACTGGAAAGCCGGATTTTCGAGCTTGCCGGCCATGAATTCAACATAAATTCCACGAAACAGCTTGCCGAGGTCCTTTTCGAAGAACTCAATCTGCCCCAGCTTAAAAAGACCAAGAAAAAGACCGGTTACTCCACGGATGTGGAGGTCCTGAAGAGCCTTGCAAAGATCCATCCCCTTCCGGAAAGGCTCCTGGAATACCGAAATCTTTCCAAGCTCAAGTCAACGTACGTGGACGGGCTGGAAAAGGAGATAAACCCGGAAACCGGCAGGATCCATACCTCCTTCAACCAGACGGTTACAGCCACAGGCAGGCTTTCATCCAGCGAGCCAAATCTCCAAAACATACCTGTCAGAACGGAAGAGGGCAGGAGGATAAGGGCCCTTTTTACGGCCGCCCAGGGAAACGTCCTGGTATCTGCTGATTATTCCCAGATAGACCTCAGGGTCCTTGCACACTATTCAGGAGATGAAAATCTCGTGCGGGCCTTCAAGGCAGGAGAGGACATACACCGCAGGACCGCAGCCCAGATCTTTGACGTGGAACCGGAATTCGTAACCCTTGATATGCGCAGGGTGGCAAAGACCGTGAATTTCGGAATCATTTACGGCATGAGTGCCTACGGCCTGGCAAAAGAACTCGGCATCAGCAGAAAAGAGGCCAAAAGATTCATAGATACCTACTTTGAGAGGTATCCCGGAGTGAAGAAATTCATGGGCTGGATAATAGAAAAGGCCAAGAGGCAGGGCTTTGTGGAAACAATCCTTGGCAGGAGGCGTTATATAAAGGAGATAAACAGCCGAAACAGAATAATAAGGCAGTTTGCAGAAAGAACTGCCATAAATACGCCTATCCAGGGCAGTGCTGCCGATATAATAAAACTAGCCATGCTTAAAGTGGCGGAACGCTTTCGGGAACAGGGGCCTGAAACAAGACTCCTCCTCCAGGTCCATGATGAACTGGTGGCCGAGTGTCCCGAAGCGAGGAAGGAATCGACGGCCCACGTGCTGAAAGAGACCATGGAGGGAGTTGTGGATCTCATGGTGCCACTGAAGGTGGCCGTGGGCTGGGGTAAAAACTGGGATGAAATAAAATGAGACTTGTGGAGCTGGAAGAACTGAAGGCCTCGCCTTCAACGGAAAGGTCGTGGGTCTTCAAGGGGGAAGAATACAAGTATACCTCCAACAGGGAGATAATAGACAAGGAACTGGAGAAACTGAGAAAAGAGAGGAACATAATTGAATTTATCGCTCCTGGCTACAAATCTTCACCTTCCATGATCATAAGTGCAAATGCACAGACACTTGAAGTGGACAGGCCCATGAACTGGACGGGGCTCCAGGGACGCCTCTTCATACAGTACAGATTCCCCGGTTTTCCCTATTCATATCTTGTAACAAATTACCAGAAGGAAGATTCTTCCAGCATATTCGTGTCTTATCCGGAGCTCCTGGTGGTAAATGAGAGGAGGCAGTTTTTCCGGATACCTGTGCCCTCGGGGTGTCTTTTGGTAGTTCCCAAGAAGTCACCTGCAAGGGCGATAAAGGGCGGAAAAAGACGGGTGCCCGTACGCTACGCGGGTACCATAAAGGATGTAAGCCTTGGAGGGGTGTGTTTTTATCTGGATCCCAGGCGTTTTTCTACGTCTCCACCCCTCAGGGCCCGGATCGGGCCGATTAGGCTCATCTTGAAGGTCAACAGCGAAAAAATCTGGGATGAATTCGAGATTTCCGAGGCAGAGGTTGTGCGTTCAAAGGAAACCTCTGTGGACAACAAGAGGTGGTACGAGGTGGCCCTGAAATTTATCCTTGAGGGTACGGAAGAAAAGAAACTCTACGAGTACGTCAGGCTCAGGGAGATAGAACTTGCCAAGACATCCCAGGCGGCATGACCTGCCGGCTTGCATCACGGGCAGCCCGTGCAATCAGTTCAGGTTGTTTTCATAAACGGGCTTGAAGGCTGGATATCCCAGGAGTTTGTTGATCTGCCCGGCTGTTTCCGGGTTGTTGCTGGTGTTGTAATCATCCGGCAGGCTTAGCTGAACAGTCCCCTTTTTTGCAACAACGACTTCTAATATCACGGGGTAGTTGCCACTGCTCCTTTTCAGAATTGTCTTTAGTTTGGGCAACATGGAAACCCCGGCCATGTCTTCTCTTATCTCGATGCTGATCCCCGTAGTCTTTCTGCTGCATGCATCCTCCAGGAGTTCTATCTTTTCGGCCACTATCTTGGTGCTTACATTGCCCGAGGAAAGATCACCTTCCTTCTTGAGAAGGCCCTCTATCCAGACCGGCTTGTCGCTTTCTGTCAACTCGTTTGATTTCGAGTAGACCTCGGGAAAACAGAGGATCTCCACGGATCCCTTCAGGTCTTCCAGGGTCAGGAAGGCCATCTTGTCACCGCGCTTGGTGATCTTTTCCTTTTTGTTCCTGATTATGCCGGCAATGCCTATCCTGGAACCGTCTGGGGCGTCTGCCAGGTTCTCGGTATTGACAGTGGAGAGCCTCTGGATCTCGGCCTGGAAGTGGTCCAGGGGGTGTCCGCTTATGTAGAAGCCAAGGGCCGCCTTTTCCATGGAAAGCCTTTCCATCTCGGGCCATTCTTCCATCTCGGGGATCTTGAACGACACTGAACCCGTTGTCTTTTGATCTGGCATGAAATCGAAAAGGCTTTTCTGGCCCATGCTCTTGTCCTTTTGTTTTGCATGCCCGAAGTCGATGGCATCGTCAAGGACTTCCATGAGCTGCGACCTGTTTAGGCCGAAGGAATCCATGGCCCCGCACTTTATCAGGCTTTCCATCACCCTCCTGTTGACCTTCCTAAGATCCACCCGGGTGACAAAATCCTCCAGGTCCTTGAAGGGGCCGTTTCTGTCCCTTTCTTCCGTTATGACCTCAATGGCACTGGTTCCAACATTTTTTACAGCCGCCAGGCCGAAACGGATGGCGTCTCCCTCGATGGTGAAGTCGATGCGGCTTGCATTGATATCCGGCGGCAGAACCGGTATGCCGCTTGATCGGCACTCGGAGAGAAACTTGACCACACCGTCGGTGCTCCCGAGTTCGTTTGACAGGAGGGATGCCATGAAGGGCACCCGGTAGTGGGCCTTTAGCCAGGCTGTCTGGTAGGAGATCATGGCATAGGCGGCGGAATGGCTCTTGTTGAAGCCGTAGCCTGCAAATTTTGCCATGAGATCGAAGATGGTTTCGGCCTTGTCCCTGGGGATCTTCTTTTCAAGGGCCCCTTTCATGAAGCGTTCCTTCTGGGCCTCCATGACTTCAGGGATCTTCTTTCCCATGGCCCTTCTCAAGAGGTCGCCTTCTCCCAGGCTGTAGCCGGCAAGGACCTGGGCGATCTTCATGACCTGTTCCTGGTAGACTATGACTCCATATGTCTCCTTGAGGATGGGTTCAAGTTCGGGAAGTAGATATTCAACCTCCACCTCACCGTGTTTCCTCTTAACGAAGTCCTCCACCATGCCGCTTTCCAGGGGGCCGGGCCTGTAAAGGGCCACAAGTGCTATCAGGTCTGTAAAGGTGGAAGGCTTCATCCTGCGGATAAGGTCTTTCATGCCAGAGCTTTCCAGCTGGAATATGCCAGTGGTGTCCCCCTCGGACAGGAGCTTGAAGGTGGCCTTGTCGTCCAGGTCTATCTTGGACAGGTTTATCCTGTCACCGTGGTGTTTTTCTATGAGTTTTAGGGCGGTATCTATGACGGTTAGGGTCTTCAGGCCCAGGAAATCGAATTTGATCAACCCCACCTTTTCAACGTCCTTCATGTCGAACTGGGTGACGGTTTCGTCCTCCTGGCCCTTGGTCAGCGGCAGGTATTCCACCATGGGCTTGTCCGAAATGACCACCCCTGCAGCATGTGTGGAAGAATGCCTGGGAAGGCCTTCCAGTGCCCTTGCTATGGTAAGGAGCCTGGCTATCCTCTGGTCGTTTTTTTGTAGTTCCCGGAGCTTTGGCTCCATCTCAAGGGCGGTTTCCAGGCTGATGTTGAGCCGTTCAGGCACCAGTTTTGCGATCTTGTCTACTTCCTGATAGGGCATGCCAAGGCCCCTGCCCACGTCCCTTATGACTGCCTTGGCCTTCATCTGGCCAAATGTGATTATTTGGGCCACGTGGTCTTCTCCGCCGTAGCGTTCCGTTACATACCTGATGACCTCATCCCGCCTGGACATGCAGAAATCGACGTCGATATCCGGCAGGGACACCCTTTCGGCATTCAGAAATCTTTCAAAGAAGAGGCCGTAGCGGACAGGATCGATGTCGGTGATCTTCATGGAATAGGCCACCAGGGAGCCTGCTGCAGACCCCCTGCCAGGCCCCACCGGGATTCCCTGGGCCTTGGCCCAGTTGATGAAATCGGCCACTATCAAAAAGTAGGATGCAAAGCCCTTTTCCTTGATGATATCTATCTCTTCCCGGAACCTTGCCCTGTAGATTTCCTGCCGGTCCTTGTCAATGCCATCGTCGGCAAGCCTTTCTTCAAGGCCCCTTTCAGCCTGTCGTTCAAACTCTTCTTCATAGGTAAGATTGGAATCCATCCTGAAGACTGGGAAATGGTGTTTTCCCGTCTCAATTTCGACCTGGCACCTTTCAACGATTTCCCGTGTATTTGACAGGGCCTCCGGGCACCATGAAAACCGCCTTTCCATCTCTTCAGGCTCTGCAAAATAGAGGCTGTCCGTGGAAAATTTCATGCGTTTCGGGTCATCAACCGTCTTGCCGGTCTGGATGCAGAGCAGGACATCGTGGGCCTCGGCGTCTTCCCTGTTCAGGTAGTGGCAGTCATTGGTGGCAATTACCGGCAGCCCCAGCCCTTCTGCAAGGGACATCAGTGCCTGGTTGACGTCTCTTTGTTCAGGGATGCCGTTTTCCTGGAGTTCCAGGTAGAACCTGTCCTTGAATATGCTGGCGTAAGTTTCCGCCAGGGCCCTGGCGCCTTTTTCATCGCCCCTCAGGCATGCATGGGCAACTTCACCGTGGAGGCAGGCAGAAAGCGCAATAAGCCCCTGGTTGAATTCCTGCAGAAGCTCCTTGTCCACCCTGGGCTTGTAGTAGAAGCCCTCAAAGTTTGCCAGGGTCACAAGTTTCATGAGGTTCTTGTAGCCCGTATTGTCCATGGCAAGAAGGACAAGGTGGTATGCCGCCTCACTCTGCCTCCTGGCGCTCCTGTCCTTCCTGTGCTTGGGCGCAACGTAGAGCTCGCAGCCCATTACGGGTTTGATGCCGGCCTTGGTTGCCTGCTGATAGAATTTCAGGGCCCCGAACATGTTTCCGTGGTCGGTTATGGCAAGGGCCTCGTAGCCATACTCCTTGGCCCTGGGGAAAAGATCCTTCAGCCTTATTGCACCGTCCAGCAGGCTGTATTCGGTATGGAGGTGCAGGTGCGTGAATCCTGCCATCTTTATTCCCACTCGATGGTTGCAGGTGGCTTGGAACTGATGTCGTAGCACACCCTGTTGACCCCCTTGACCTCGTTTATGATGCGGTTTGATATCCTGCCCATCAGGTCATAGGGGAGCCTGGACCAGTCGGCAGTCATGGCGTCAAGGCTGTCCACCACGCGTACCGCCACCACGTGGTCGTAGGTGCGTTCATCACCCATGACACCCACGGTGCGTATTGGAAGAAGCACGGCAAAGGACTGCCAGACCTTCCAGTACCACTGGGATTCCTTCATTTCTTCAAGCACTATGGCATCGGCTTCCCGGAGGATGGAAAGCCTGGTCCTGGTTACCTCTCCAAGTATCCTTATGGCAAGGCCGGGACCCGGGAAAGGATGCCTGTTAACAAGCTCGTATGGCATGCCGAGCTCCTCGGCCACCTTTCTAACCTCGTCCTTGAAAAGTTCCCTGAGGGGTTCGATGAGCTCAAGCTTCATCACCTCGGGCAGCCCGCCCACATTATGATGGCTCTTAATGGTGGCAGAGGGCCCTTTGAAAGATACGCTTTCTATCACATCCGGATACAGGGTGCCCTGGGCCAGAAAATCCACGTGTTCTATCCTGGAGGCCTCTTCCTCAAACACCTTTATGAATTCTGTACCTATTATCTTTCTCTTTTTTTCAGGATCCTCGACCCCCTTGAGCCTTGAAAGAAACCTTTCCTCTGCGTCCACGTAGCGAACGTTCAGCTTGAACTGCTTCAGGAATGCCAGGACCACCTCTGCCTCGTTTTTCCTTAAAAGCCCGTTATTTACAAAGATGCAAGTTAGGTTGTCACCAATGGCCCTGTTTATCAGGAGGGCCGTCACGGTGGAGTCCACGCCTCCGGAAAGCGCGCAGATGACCTTCTTGTCTCCGGCCTTCTCCCTTATTTCTTCCACCGTGGAGGCAACGAAGGAATGCATGGTCCAGTCTGGCTTGCATGAACAGACCTTGAACAGGAAATTGGTGAGCACATCCATCCCTATCTCGGTGTGGGCTACCTCCGGATGGAACTGGACCCCGTAGATGGGCCGGTTTTCATGGGCCATGGCAGCAATGGGGCATGATTCGCTGTGAGCTATTACCCGAAAGCCCCTGGGGATCTCCTCGACCCTGTCGCCATGGCTCATCCATACCTGGTGCCCGATACCGCCCTGGGCGAGTCCATGAAATAGCTCGTCCGGCTCATCGATGATAAGCTTTGCATGGCCGTATTCTCTCCTGTGGCTCCTTTCCACCCGCCCACCAAGGAGCATGGTGGTCAGCTGCATGCCATAGCAGATGCCAAGTATGGGTATTTCCATGTCAAACAGTTCTGCCGGAATCAGCGGTGCGTCCTGGTCATATACGCTCGATGGCCCGCCTGAAAGGATAATGCCCCTTGGCGACATTGCCCTTATTTTATCTATACCTATATTATATGGGTGTATTTCGCAGTATACCTGGGCTTCCCTGACCCTTCTTGCAATGAGCTGTGTGGTCTGGGAGCCGAAATCCAGGACAAGGACATTCTGCATGCGGGATTTTCCCATTTTATACCTCTTTTTACGATGCTTTTTGGCCAGGGGAGCAGCCTTGGCCAAACCGGCAGCCAAAAGGTCGCTCCCTGTTCCCCGGGTTTCTTCCAGGAATAGGATAGATCATGGTAACGGAAAACATGGAAAATAAAAAGTCCATAAAGTTGAGAAGAAATATGGCCTGTGTTAAATTCACAGGTATGGATAAAAAAGGAGAACATCCGCGCGAGGCGGATTCTCGCAACCAGGAAAGAGAAAAAGGCAGGAGGCAGGGAACTGAAAGGCAGGATGTTTCCCGTGGCTGTCCTGGTTGCAGGATCCCGGTGGAAAGGAGTGAGGACGATTCTGAGAAACATTCCTTTCCTTCCCAGAAAAACCTTGAAAAGGAAATCAGCGATTACCTCACCAAGAAGTACGGCGGAAAGGTAAAGGTTATTTCCCAGATGGTTTTTCCCAAGCAGGTCCGTCCGGAAGACTCTGAATTCCCAGGGAACAAGAGTGCAAAAAAGGGCGGTTGCCTGTGTTTTGACATCATGCCAGAGGAGCTGGAAGCGTACCTTCACGAGTACGTGGTCAAGCAAGACGCCGCAAAGGCGGTCCTTGCCACCAAGATCTGCACCCATTTCAAGAAGATAGCCTACCTAGAAAAAAAGGGAAAACACAGGCTTCCCGTGGGCAATATCAAGAACAATATCATCCTGATAGGCCCTACGGGCGTCGGAAAGACCTATCTGATAAAACTTATTGCCTCAAAACTGGGGGTGCCCTTTGTGAAGGGGGATGCCACCAAGTTCAGCGAGACCGGCTATGTGGGCGGTGACGTGGAAGACCTGGTACGTGACCTTGTCAAGGAGGCGGACGGCGATATTGAAAAGGCCCAGTACGGCATCATTTACATAGACGAGATAGACAAGATTGCATCCACCCAGGATCTCAGGGGGCCGGATGTCTCCAGGGCAGGCGTACAGCGGGCACTGCTCAAGCCCCTGGAAGAGACGGATGTGGACCTCAAGACGCCCCACGACCCCATTTCCCAGCTTGAAGCCATAGAGCACTTCAGGAAGACCGGCAAAAGGATGCAGAAGACCATAAACACGAGGAACATCCTGTTTATTGTCAGTGGTGCCTTTTCTGGCCTGGCGGAGATAATAAGGAAGAGGCTTTCTTCCCAGGGAATCGGTTTCGGTGCAGACGTGGAGGTCAAGGAGGACAAGGAATGGCTGCGGCACGTGAAACCGCAGGACCTGGTGGAATTTGGCTTCGAGAACGAATTTATCGGCCGCCTCCCCGTGATTGCAGTCCTGGAGGAGCTGACTGAAGATGACCTGTTCCAGATCCTCAAGAATCCCAAGAGTCCGGTCATAGTAAGCAAGAAACAGGACTTCAGGGCCTATGGTATAGATCTCAAGTTTGAAGAAGACGCCCTGAGGCTTCTGGCCAGCCAGGCCTTTCAGGAAAAGACAGGTGCCCGTGCCCTTGTCAGTGTGATAGAGCGGGCCCTAATGCCCTTTGAAAAGAAACTCCCGTCCTCCGATATAGACTACCTTGTTGTCACAAGGCAGATCATCGAGGACCCGGAAGGCGAGCTCAGGAAACTTCTGGAAGAGCCGGACATGCCCAGGCGCAAGAACCACTACGAGGCATTTCTCAGCCAGGAGAAGCAGCAGATCATTGCAGGCCTCAGCCTGGAAGCGCTGCCCGACTGGCAGGAACAGGGCACAGAGCTTAATGACCTCAGGAAGGAGCTCATAGCGCACCTGTGCTTGAAGGATGACCTTAGCCTTGAGGAAGCAGCTGCAAACGTCCTTTTCTGGATTCAGCAGATAAAGAGTTATGAGGCCTCCTTCTACAACCGGTGCGAGATAGAAATAAGCTTTGATGACAGCGCAATAGACAGGATTCTGGATGCCTGCAGACTAGATCCCTCGACTCTTTACGTCCACTGTGAACGCCTTTCGAGCATCCTTGAATACGGGTTGACCCTCATCAGGGAAAAGACAGGTCAGGAGCATTTCAACGTGCCATCAGAGGCTGTTGACAATCCCGAGCTGTTCATAAACCGCCTAATCCGTATCTGCTACGAGTCGGAAAAGTAGGAGAAAATCCATGATCTCGAAACCGGTGGTATTGCTGGTTGACCACAGACCAGAGAGCAGACCGATATTCCAGGAGATTGCAGAAAGATTTCCCTTTAAGCTCCTGCTGGCTGAAGACGGCCAGGCAGGCTATGATATAGCCATGGAGACCGCACCTGACCTGATTATAATCAGGCAGAACATTCCTATTCTGAATGCCCAGTCGGTCAGTGTTCTCCTCAAGCAGTCTCCAGATACAGACAAGATCCCCATAATGGTCATTTGCTCCCAGCTTTCTGACGAGGAAAGGGAGAAGTTTCAGGATGCCGGATGCAATGACTGCATCAAGGAACCCATGGACGTGGACGTTATCATCACAAAGATCAAGGAGTGGCTGTCGTCATGATGTTTCCGGAATACAGGCCCAGGAGGCTTAGAAGGACAGAAGGCTTTCGTTCTATGGTGAGGGAAACCGGTGTTTCAAGAAAACACCTCATCTACCCCCTCTTCGTGGCGCCGGGCAAGGGGTTTAAGCAGCCCATTTTCTCCATGCCGGGCGTGTTCCAGATGTCCGTGGACGTGGCCGTGGATGAGGCCAAAGAGGCACATGATCTCGGCCTGCCTGCGGTTCTCCTGTTCGGGCTCCCGGAAAAGAAGGACACGAAGGGTTCGCATGCATGGATAAAGTCGGGCATAGTCCAGAAGGCGGTCTCTGCCATAAAAAAGGCCGTCCCTGACCTCATGGTCGTCACCGATGTATGCCTTTGTGAATATACTTCCCACGGCCATTGCGGGTTGGTGGTCAAGGACAGGGACCGGGGCGGTGATTCCGTAATCGTGGACAACGATGCCACCCTGGAACTGCTCCAGAAGGTGGCCCTGTCCCATGCACGGGCAGGGGCTGACATGGTGGCTCCCTCCGACATGATGGACGGAAGGGTAGGGGCCATCCGCGAGGCCCTTGATGACAGCGGTTTTGAACACGTGCCCATAATGTCATATGCGGTGAAATACGCTTCAAGTTTCTATGGACCCTTCAGGGATGCTGCCGAGTGTGCACCCCAGTTCGGCGACAGGAGCGCCTACCAGATGGATACGGCCAACAGCCGGGAAGCCCTCAGGGAGGCTACCCTGGACATGGAGGAAGGGGCGGACATCCTGATGGTCAAGCCAGGCATGCCCTATCTCGACATCATTGCCCTTCTGCGCCAGGAATTTACCCTTCCCATAGCTGCCTACCAGGTAAGTGGTGAATACGCCATGATCAAGGCCGCTGCCCAGAACGGCTGGCTTGACGAGAAACGGGTGGTACACGAGTCCCTCCTCTGCTTCAGGCGCGCCGGGGCAGATATAATCATCACCTATTTTGCCAAGGATTTTGCAAGATCCACCTGAGCCCCCAGCCTGGCATAGGGGGCTTGCAAGTCTCAGGCACGACGGCTACAGGGTATTTCTGCTTGGCCAGTCAATAGCCCTCCTGGGCACCTGGGTCCAGGGAACGGCCCAGAGGTGGCTGGTCCTTGAGCTCACAGGTTCCGCGTTTTACGTAGGGCTGCTGGGCATGGTCACCGGCCTTCCCATCCTTCTTCTGGCGCTGGTGGGAGGCCTGCTGGCGGACAGGCTTCCCAAGATCTCCTTCCTGGTGCTGATCCATGTCTTTTTGCTGGTCCAGGCCATTTTGTTCGGCCTCCTGGTGACTTCCGGCCTCATATCGTTTCCCCTGGTCCTGCTCCTGGCATCTGTCCTTGGCGCAGGCATGGCCTTTGAGGTGCCTGCCAGGCAGTCCCTGGTCTTCGACCTTGTGGGCAGGCAGGACATAACAAACGGCATTGCAGTGCATTCTGCAGCCTTCAACCTTGCCCGCTTTGGCGGCCCGGCAATGGCGGGGCTTCTCATGAGTGCCGGCATGATGGCAGGCTGTTTTTTCTTCAAGGCATTTTCTTCCCTCTGTGTAATAGGCTCCCTTGCTTACGTGCGGAAAAGATACCGCCAGTACAACCGTCCCCTGGGCAGGGGAGCAGCCTCTGCACTGGAATCTGTCAGGGAGGCCATGGCCTTTGTTTTCAGGCATCCGCTTCTTTCCAGGGTGCTTGCGGCTATTATGGCCTTTGGCATCCTGCTTCTTCCTTATTCCATACTGCTGCCATCACTGGGCAGGGATGTCCTTGGCCTGGGTGCAAGGGAGTACGGGTTCATGTGCGCGGCAAACGGCCTTGGGGCACTGGCGGCAGCGGTATTTGTGGCGGTCTTCGGCCACAGGGGCAGGAGGGAAAACTGGTGGTGGGCAGGCTCATTCATGTTTCCTGCCTCCATCATTCCTGTTGCGTTCTCCAAGGGCTTTTATGAGATCTCGTTTTTCCTCTTTGTCAGCGGTTTCGTCATGGTGATTACCTCCACCAGCGCACTCAGCATTTTGCAGATAGAGTCCTCCAATGAACTGAGAGGCAGGGTGATGGGGCTTTTTTCCACTTGCTTCATGGGCCTTTTCCCTTTTGGCAGCCTGCTTCAGGGCTTTATTGCACAACACGGAGGAATAAGGCTTACAATGGCATCTGCCGCGGCAGTGGCGTTTTTGCTAAGCTCGCTGTTATATTTCAGCAGGTCGAGGGCTTCTGGAAATTGAAGACCGGGAAGCAGGACCCGTTCCGACTTGAACCGGGGCTGCCGGCCTGAAGGATTCATGGGGGTGTGATTTTATGGCCACTGTTTTCGACATACTGAAGGAGACCAGGAAGGACAACTGCGGAAAATGCGGATTTCCAACGTGCCTTGCATTTGCGGCAGCGGTTCATTCCGGAGGGGCGGCAAAGTCCCTTTGCCCCTTCATTGAATCGGCCGAGGAGCCTGAGACCACCGTTGAGGGCCCGAGGACAGATCCGGAAACCGCCCTTGCTAGACAGCTTCGTTCAAAGGTAAAAGATCTCGATCTTTCCAAGCGTGCTCCAGGTCTTGGAGGACAGGTTGTGGACATAGACGGCAAGGAGGCCCTTGAGCTCCATTACCTTGGCGCCAGGGTATTTATCTCGGCAGAAGAGGTCTTTTCTGAATCGGGGCAGGAACTTGAGACAAGGGACCAGATACTCCTATACAATTACCTCTTCTTTGGAGGGCATGGCCCTCTTTCAGGAAAATGGACCGGGCTTGAGTCCTTTCCAAATTCCATTTCCAAGGTTGTAACCCTCAAGAAGTACACGGAAGACAAGCTGGCACAGGCCTTCAGGTCCAGGCCGGCAGGGCTCGTGGAGGCCTGTGAGGAAATCGGCGGCAAAAAGGCGGAACCCTGTTATGCCGATGCCTGTATTACTGTCCCAGTGCTGCCCAGGGTGCCTATCCAGATACATTTCTGGGATGAAGACAGGGAAGACGGGTTTCCTGCCAAGGTGAAGGTGCTTTTTGATGAAAGGGCCCTTGACTTCCTGGATATAGAATCCCTGATCTTTGCTTCCGAAAGGCTGGCGGAAACCCTGGCCGGGCAGTGATTACAGGGTGGCGATGCGGGCAAGGGCCTGCCTGATGGCCTTTGGAAAGCGGCATAGCAGCCTTGACTCCTCCAGGAGAAGACCGGCGCCCAGGACATGTCCCAGGGCCTTTATGATGACATAGCCCTGAGGTTCAAGACGGCCGGTTTCCATGGAGGCCTTGTCCAGGGAGATTTCGCCGGCACTGCATAGGGCTTTGACGTCTTTCCATTCAAGGGAAACGGTGTTTTGAGACCCCGCCTGGCCGAATCTTTGCAAGAAGACCGTGGTGGGCTTCAGGTACCCGGCTACGAGCCTGACAAAAGGGAGCCCGCAGCGTACAAAAGAGCCTTCAGGGAGGGGAATCATTTCTTCCTGCCTCCTGAAAAGGAACACCTGTCTTTTAAATGCATACATGTAAAAGGGATGGAATACATCCGTCCCCAGGCCGAACCTTTCTTCAAAGTAGGAAACGAGCCGTTCCCTTGCCTCAGTGCTTAACAATTCTGGCAAGGAAGAATCCGACTGAACGGATCTCGTGGGGATAAAATCGCCTTGCCAGTCCAATTCCTTCTTCATATTCCCTTTCCTTGAACCGCGTAATGCCAGGGGACCATTTAACAGGCGGCTGCCATTTTGTCACCTCCGCCGGCCGTTTCTGGAGAAGATAATGGACAACGGCCTCGTTTTCCTCAATGTTCAGGGTGCAAGTGGAATAGACCATAACGCCTCCTGGCCTCAGAAGGTCAAAGCCCCTGGTTATCAGGGCCTTCTGGATGGCAGGGAGGTCTGTCTTTCCGGGCCTCATGTGGCGTATGCGTCCAGCTGGATCTATCCTGTACCTGCCGATACCGCTGCATGGAGCGTCAACCAGGACCTTGTCGAACTTGAAATCCGCCCTGTAATGTTCTCCCCTCGCCTGGGTGACAACGGTGTTGGTGATGCCGAGGCGCTTTATGTTGGCCATGAGGGCAGTGAGTCTTCCAAGTTTCCTGTCATTGGCAAAGATTAGCCCCTCGTCATCCATCATCTGGGCCATGTGGGTGGTTTTACCTCCCGGAGCGGCACAAAGATCAAGAATTCTGTCTCCGGGTTTTGGCCCGAGGGCATGGACGGGAAGGGCTGACGAAAGGGCCTGGGGGTAGATGTAGCCAAGGTGATAGCTGAGAAGGGGTCTGTCCGTGTCCTGCTTTTTTACCAGGAGGAGTTCACTGAAGCAGGTTTCCTGAAAGACCACTCCCTCCTGTTTCAGTAGTTTTTTTGCTGGTTCAGCCCCTGTCTTGAGGGTGTTGATCCTGAAGTACACAGGCAAGGGCGTTTTGAGGTCAAGAAGGTATTCCTGGAAGTCCGGGATTACGTCTCTGTAATCTTCCAGGAACCTGGAGAATGCATCTTTCATGACTTCGTGCCGGGAAGTGAAATACCGGTGCAGGTCAGGCAGCGGCTGCCAGGTTCCGGCATCATGCAGGCTTGGCTTTTTTGCGGGTTGTCTTTTTCTTCTTGGGCTCCGGCCTGGCGGGCTCTTCTAATATGCCGTTTAAAAAATACTCGCTGATCTGCCTTGCCGCCGTTTTTACGCTGTATTTCTTCTTGGATGAGAGGACCCAGAACCTTGACATTTCGTCAAGGGCACCGAAAAAGGCCCTTTTAAAGACACCAGGCCTGATGTCTTCCCTGAAGATGCCCCTTTTCTGCCCCTCTTTCAGTATCTGGGCTATTATGTGCAGGTATTCCGCAAACTTCCTGTTCCTGTATTCCTTGATGAACTTGCTGCTCTGCCTGAGCTCCACCTGGATGAGTTCTGCCAGTTCCTTGTCCTTTTCCACAAGGCTCAGGTGAAGAAGGGCAAAATGATGCAGCTTGTCTCTCGGATCATCGTATTTGGAAATCTCCTGCTTGACCCTGGCAATGATCTTGCCCATTTCCTCTTCGAAAATGGTGATGAGGATATCGTACTTGTTGTTGAAATAGAGATAGATGGTGCCGTCTGCAACGTTTGCCTCTTTGGCGATCTCTGCAATGCGGGAGTTGAAGAAACCGTTTCTGGCAAAAACTCGTATGGCTGCCTGGATAATCCTTCCGTGTTTGTCAGCTACTTTCATCTATTTTTCACATATGATCGGACGGCAGAAGTGAATAAGTATTCATTCAGATATTATATTTTAGGCCTGTTTGTCAAGAGAAAATAGTCACAGATGCCTTCTTGCTTTTGGAACTATTTGTTTTTAATAGAAAAATACTTTTAAAACTTTTCATCTTAATTCCTGAATACCGAATCAGTGACAGGCGTTATCCTGGTCACATTTCCAAGGGAAAGAGGATGCGTATCTCGGCACTATCCCCCCTTGAGACCCTGGAGACGCCTTCCGGCAGGACTATGATGCTGTTTGCAAAGCAGATGCGTTTCAGCCTGCTTGTTTCCAGGACCGGAGCTGCGGTCATGGATAGGCCCTGCCACGAGGCCTTGGCAAGGATCAATTGGGTCCAGTCGGAGCGACCCTTAAGTTCCGAGGTTATTGTTGCCCTTGCCCTTGGTGGAAAGGTCTGGCTTCTTCCCGTGAGCCTTAGTATGGCTGCAAGGGCTATAAAGAGGAATGCCACATAGTTTGACGGTGGGCCCCCAGGCAGGTTGAAGAGGAATTTTCCATCCTTTGTTCCCATGCAAACTCCCTTGCCCGGCCCGATTCTGCATCTCTTGAAGAGAAATTCCACGCCCAGTTTTTCCATGACCGAGATCACGAGGTCTTTTTCTCCGTCCAGCACGCCTCCGCTGGTGATAACAACGTCACTGGAATCCACCAGGCTTCCCAGGATGCGATGCAGTTCATGCGCATCGTCTCCGCAAAGGGCGGTTTTGCACTCCAGGCCGAATTCCTTCAGCCACGATGCTATGGTGGCGCGGTTGCTCGGAAATATCTTTCCCTGCATGGAGCCTGTTCCTTCTTCTGCAAGCTCGCTTCCCGTGGCAAGGACTGAAATCCTGGGAAGGCGGTACGTCCAGACCTTTTGGTTGCCAGAGGCGGATATGAGCCCCGAAACCGCCGGGTTTATTACCGTTCCCTCTTCCAGGACCACCTCTCCTTCTATTATGTCTGCACCTTTGGCCAGGATGTTTCTGCCCTTTTCGGAGTCGGCCGCGGCTGCCACCCGGCCGTCTTTTTCAACCAGGGTGAGTTCCTGGGGCAAAATGGCAGTTGCCCCCGCCGGTACAGGGGCCCCGGTCATAAGCTTTATTGCCTGTCCGTGTTCAAGCCTCTGGCCGCAGTGGTCACCCGCTGTCACCGTGCCCTTCAAATCGAGCCACACGGGTTTCATGCGGGATGCCTGTTTAATGTCATCGGAAATCACGGCATAGCCGTCTTTCAGGGAAGAGGTAACCGAGGGGGCACTCACCCTTGAAACCACGGGCCTGCTTAGGACCCTTGAGAGTGCGTCAGCAACCAGGGTCTGTTCTTCAGGCAGCGGGCCTATAGCCTGGATAAAATCCAGGGCCTCTTTGAAGGAAATCATTGTCACAGTGATGGCAGGATAATTCATGGCAGGACCTAAATCAATTGACCCGCCTGGCCTGAGGCTGAAAAAATAGCGTGCGGAGCCTTGCCTATGGCAAGGACTGGCTGTCCCGGAATGATACGTTTGATTGCAGGTTTCAAGCCGGATCACAATGATTCAGGATTTCCTGTTAAACAAAATCCATCTTGGGACGATAAATATAGTGTCATGAATTCTTGCTTAATCCACCAGGAGGTTCTAAATGAAATTTAGCTTTAACAGTATCCAGGGAAAGGTCGGCGCTGTGTTGTCAGTGCTTCTCTTGGTAAACGTGGTGACCATTGCAGCCACTTTTTTGACCTTGGCGGGCCAGGAGAGGGACAGTGCCTATGTGGACGTGGCCGGGCGGCAGAGGATGCTTTCCCAGAAGATGACAAAGGAAGTCCTTCTCTACCTTGATACTGGAGATAAAACCTGGCAAAAACAGCTCTCCAGTACCATGAATCTCTTTGAAAAAAGCCTTTTTGCCCTGAGAGATGGCAGTCCTGCCATGGGCCTTGAACCTACAAGGGACCCCATGGTCCTGAAAGAGCTGGATAAGTTACTGTCAAAGTGGAGGACCTTTCAGAAAAATCTTGAAATAGTACTGGCCACAGACATAAAGAGTCCCGCGGTCAAAAAGGCAGCGGACTACCTGAAGAACAACAACATGGACCTCTTGAAACAGGCGAATGCCGTGACCCAGGCCTACAAGAAGATGGCCATAAGCGGAATCAGCAGCCTCAAGACACTTCAGCTGGTCATGCTGGTGTTTTCATTCCTGGTCTTCGGGTTTTCATCCTGGTTGATCCATTCCCAGGTGCTCAGGCCGCTGAACAGGCTGCTTCCGGTAATAGATAAAATCTCCCAGGGAGATCTCACTGCGCGTGCAAACCTCACCGTCAAGGGAGAGCTCAGGCGGCTGGCTGAAGCCATCAATGCCATGGCGGAAAAACTCCAAGAAATGATACAGGAGATAAAGGGCGATTCCAATCAGATAAAGGCATCCTGCCAGGAACTGAACGGAGTAAGCGCACGGGTATTTGACGGCACGTCCCAGATGAGCACAATAGTGGCAGAGGTGGCAAATGCCGCTGAAAGCGTGGATGACAGGATCATGTCCGTTGCAAGGGCATCCCAGGAGCTTACCGAGGCAACCACCGAGATTGCCCAGAGTGTGGCCCACACGGCAAGCATAACAAATGACGCCCAGGACAAGGCCTCGAGTGCCAATACAGTCATCCAGAAGCTGGGTGAAAGCTCCAACAAGATAGGAAGCATCATACAGGTCATAAACACCATCGCCGAGCAGACCAATCTCCTTGCCCTTAATGCCACCATAGAGGCAGCCAGGGCAGGGGAGGCTGGAAAGGGTTTTGCAGTGGTGGCCAACGAGATAAAGGAACTTGCCAGGCAGACAGGGGAGGCAACCGAGGAGATTACCAACATGATCCAGACAATCCAGTCTGAAACCGGTGTTGCCGTGGAATCAGTGGAGGAGATCACGAATATAGTCGGACAGATCAACGACCTGGCAAACACCATAGCCTCTGCAGCGGAAGAGCAGACCGCGACCGTGTCTGAAATCAGCGTGAACATGGAGGACGCCTCCGCCGAGGTCAAGGGTGTCAAGGAAAGGAGCATGGAGGCTGCAGACCTTGCAGGCTCAGTTTCGGACGTGGCCCAGGAAACCGCAGACTGCTCCAAGAAGCTTGGACTTTTGGCGGACAACCTGGAAGACATGACGAAGCAGTTTTCCACCTCCTGAAAACTTAGAACTGTAATTCTGTAAAAGAAGCCGGTATGCTGTTTAAAGGAAACAGCGTGCCGGCTTTTCTTTTGCTGTTTCCGGGTTTGAAAGCCAGGGGCCCTTGTGTCATAATCTCGTATTTTCTGAACAAAAAAATCTTGAGGAAAGGTTGGAGCTCATGGCAAGAGAGCAATGGAACAGTCAGCTGGGTTTTGTCCTGGCAGCAGTAGGTTCTGCCATAGGCCTTGGAAACATCTGGCGTTTCAGTTACATGGCCTACGAATACGGTGGAGGTGCCTTCCTGATCCCTTATGTTATAGCCCTCGTGACAGCAGGAATTCCCCTGCTGCTCTTGGAATTTGCCATGGGGCACGAGCGGGGGGGCTCTGCGCCCATGGCCTTTGCCAAGATAGACCGGCGCTTTGAGTGGGTGGGCTGGTGGGCCGTGACATTTGTCATGTTCGGAATAGTGCTCTACTATTCGGTCATAATCGCCTGGTGCCTGGACTACTGCATGTATTCGGTAAACCTTTCCTGGGGTTCGGATCCAAACTCCTTTTTCTTCAAAGAGTTTCTCGGCTTGAGCAAAAGCCCCCTGGAACCCGGTGGCATACAGACTCCCATCTTTATTTCCACGGCCGTCATATGGTTTCTGAACTGGCTCATAGTCTTCAGGGGTGTTGGCAGGGGGATAGAGTTTGCAAACAAGATATTCATGCCCATGCTCTTTTTTATCACCATGGGTCTAGTGTTCTGGGCCATGACCCTTGAAGGTGCCGGGGACGGCATCATGGCCTACCTGCGTCCGGATTTTTCTAAGATCTCAAGGGTGGATGTATGGATAGATGCCTACAGCCAGATATTTTTCACCCTGAGCCTGGGCTTTGGCATCATGGTGGCGTATGCAAGCTACCTTCCTGCAAAGTCGGATCTGAGCAGAAATGCCCTTCTGACCGGTATTATCGACAGTGGATTTGCCCTGGTGGCAGGCCTCGGGGTGTTTGCGGTCCTTGGATTCATGGCAAGGGCCAAGGGTCTTCCGATTTCAGAGGTGGTTTCAGAAAGCATAGGCCTTGCCTTTGTCGTGTATCCAAAGGCCCTTAGCATCATGCCCGGAGGCGCCATTTTTGGCTTCATATTCTTTCTAAGCCTGGTGGTGGCGGGTCTTTCCTCATCTATCTCCATAATAGAGGCATTCACCGCGGCAATAATAGACAAGTTCGCCCTTAACAGGCGCTTTGTGGTCACTGTCCTTTGCAGCCTGGGCTTTCTGGGCTCTGTCATATTCACCACCAGGGCCGGCCTCCTGTGGCTGGATATCGTTGACCACGTACTGACCCACTACGGCCTGGTCACGGTAGGGCTCATAGAGTGCATAATAGGCGCCTGGGTCTTTGACATAGGAAGGCTCCGGAAACACATAAATTCTGTTTCATCAATCAGGATGCCAAGGCTCTGGGAAGGGCTTATCCGTTTTTTCATACCTGCCATACTCGCCCTCATGGTCATTGGAGACATCGTGGCAGAGATGAAGGCCCCTTACGGGGGATACTCCTGGTTTGCCGTCTTCATGGTGGGCGTGAACTGGCTGGTCTTTACCCTTATTGCGGCAGCCTTCCTCACCAAGAGGCCCTGGCATTACGATTACATGCTGCACACCAGGAACGGGGAAGAATGAAGCACATCCCCCTTGCCGAAAGGCTCAGGCCAAAGACGCTGGAGGAGTTTGTGGGGCAGGACCATCTCCTTGGCCCCAACAAGATCCTTCAGGGCCTTCTTTCCCGCGGGACACTCCCTTCCATAATTCTGTGGGGTCCCCCGGGGTGTGGCAAGACCACCCTGGCACGCATACTTGCACGGCTGGTGGATGCCAATTTCGTAAGTTTTTCCGCAGTCCTTTCAGGTGTGGGAGAACTCCGGACCATCATCCAGGAGGCCAAGGAGGTCCTAAGGGAAAACGGCCCCAGGACAGTGCTGTTTGTTGACGAGATCCACCGGTTCAACAAGGCCCAGCAGGATGCCTTTCTTCCCCACGTTGAATCAGGGCTTATCACCCTGATAGGTGCAACCACGGAGAATCCCTCCTTCGAGATAATTTCCCCCCTGCTTTCCAGGTGCCAGGTCCTGACCCTGAATCCGCTGGGCAAAGAGGCCCTTTCGAAGCTGGTAGAAAGGGCACTTTTCGATAAGGACAGAGGGCTTGGACGACTTGAAATAACCATTGATCAGGATGCCAAGGAGGTTTTGATACAGCGGGCAGACGGGGACGCCCGTACGCTCCTGAACTATCTGGAGCTTGCATCCGAGCTTGCCGTATCCGGAAGGCCAGAGGGCAGGGGGGCAGCCATTACCCTGGAGCTTGTGGAAGAGGCAATACAGCAAAAGGCCCTGAGATACGACAAGGACGGTGAAGAGCATTACAACCTCATCTCTGCCTTTCACAAGAGCCTCAGGGGCAGTGACCCGGATGCGGCCCTCTACTGGCTGGCCCGCATGCTTGCCTCTGGCGAAAACCCCCACTACGTGGCCAGAAGGATGGTACGCTTTGCCAGCGAGGATATCGGAAACGCTGATCCCCAGGCCCTTTCTGTGGCACTAAATGCCCTTTCGGCCTTTGATTTTCTTGGAAAACCCGAGGGGGAACTCGCCCTTGCCCAGGCGGCCCTCTATCTGGCAACAGCGCCCAAGAGCAATGCCGTATACATTGCCCTTGGCCAGGCACAGGCGGATGTGAAGAAGTTTGGCACATTGCCAGTGCCCCTTCACATCAGGAACGCACCCACCAGGCTAATGAAGGAACTGGGATACGGCAAGGGCTACAAGTATGCCCACGAGCACCCTGATGCCGTGGTTGAGCAGGAATACATGCCTTCTGAACTCAGGACCAGGATATACTACAACCCCACTACCCGGGGCTACGAACGCACCATAAAGGACCGGCTTGACAAGTGGAGAAAGATCCTGGCCCAGAGAAGGGGGCTCAGGCAGAAGAAATCCCGCCCTGGCTGAGCCTGCCAACCATGTCTTTTTCCAGCCGCGGCTCATGGAAGTCAGGGGAGAATTTTCAAGTTAAGCAGGTATTTCCGGTCCTTTTGGGCGATGGCGGGATGCTTTCATCTTTTTTCAGGTCGTTCATCACCATTTTCGCCCGGGATGTTTTAGGAAAGGGTGGTTAAGGTTGCTTATAGGTCTTACAGGCAGTTTCGGAAGTGGCAAGTCCACGGTGTCGGAGATGTTCAGGGAGCTCGGTGCCACGGTGGTAAGCGCGGATGAGCTGGTTCATGAGTTCCTTGGCTCAAGGGAGGTCAAGGAAAAAATAAGGGAGACCTTTGGAGGCGGGGTATTCAGGGGCCCGGAGTTGGACAGGAAGGAACTTGCAAAGAGGATTTTTGCATCGGAAAGCCTTAGGAGAAGGTTAGAGCAGATCCTTCATCCCCTGGTATATGAAAAGATTAAGGAGTTTCAGGCACGAAATCCCGAAAAGATGATTATAGCCGAGATCCCTCTCCTTTTTGAGACGGGCAAGCACAAGGATTTCGACTTTGTCATCCTTGTTGCATGCCCTGAAGACCTAGCCATCAAAAGACTTGAGAAGAGGGGATTTACCAGGTATGAGGCCCTGGAGCGACTAAGGGCCCAGATCCCCCTGGAAGAAAAGATGAAACATGCCGACTTCATCGTGGATAATTCCGGTTCGGTGGACGAGACCAAGAGGCAGGTGAAAAAGATCTGGGACAAACTGAAGGGAACGGGAGGGGCATAACTTGAACGACACTCTGGGCCGTCTGAGCCTCGGGCTTGAAAAGGCGATACGGATGCAGTTTGGGGAAAACCCGCTTGTTTACTGGGCTGTAATCGCAGCCGTGTTGACACTTGTCATGTATGCCAGCTATGCGGTTACGAGGTACCTTGCGGTAAAATTTGTTCATGCGGCCCTCAGGCGTACCAGGAACAAATGGGACGACCTGCTCGTGGAAAAGAATGTCTTTGTCCCATTTGCCCTTCTTGCCCCGGCCGTTGTCTTCAACTATGCAGGCCACCTTATACCCGGCTTTCCCCCCATGCTGCTGAAGCTTGCATTTCCCTTTGTCCTCCTTTCGGTGGTTCTGGTCATAGACCGCCTTCTCTCAGTGGCCCTTGAGCTTTACAACAGGAAACCCATGGCCAGGCGCTGGCCCATAAAGGGCTATGTCCAGGTAATCAAGCTGCTGGTCTATCTTGCTGCCGGAATCATCGGCGTATGCAGGCTCATTGACGAATCACCATGGGGGCTTCTAAGTGGCCTCGGGGCGGTTACTGCCCTGGTGATCCTGATCTTCAAGGACACCATACTCTCCTTTGTGGCAAGTATTCAGATACTTTCCAACGATCTTCTGCGGGTTGGAGACTGGATAGAAATGCCCAGGTTCAATGCAGATGGCGACGTGATAGAAATCGCCCTTTACACAGTAAAGGTCCAGAACTGGGACAAGACCATTACCACCATACCCACCAGAAAGTTCATGGAAGAGTCCTTCAAGAACTGGCGGGGCATGAAACAGGCCGGCGGGCGCAGGATCAAGAGATCCATTTTCATTGACCAGTTCAGCGTCAGGTTCTGCGATGATGCTATGTTGGAAAAATATCGGAAAATTCATCTGTTAAAGAACTATATTAATGCAAAGGAACAGGAGCTCAGGGAGTATAATGCCGTGCATGCCATTGATGACAGCGTGGTGGTAAACGGAAGAAGGCTCACCAACCTTGGAACCTTCAGGGCATATCTGGTGGAATACCTGAAGAACAATCCCAATATCAGGAAGGACATGACACTCATAGTAAGGCAGCTTTCTCCCACCCCGGACGGCCTTCCCCTTGAGATATACGTCTTTTCCAGAAATACCGAGTGGTCTGCTTACGAGGCGATACAGTCTGATATATTTGATCACGTGCTGGCCTGCGTCCAGGAATTTGATCTCCGGGTCTGCCAGAGGCCTTCCGGGTCTGATCTCAGGGGGCTTTTGGGTGAAAAGGGTATTAATTCCGCGGAACTTCCCGGTTTGTCTTGACAGGATTTCGTCTGTTATGTAACAAGATGACTTGTAACTAGAGGACTCAGGTGTACGGGAAGACCGGTGAAATTCCGGCGCTGGCCCGCAACCGTGAGCAGGGACTCTGGAGCCATTATGCCACTGCGGCCATGATCCGTGGGAAGGCGGCCTTCAGGAGGATGATCTGCAAGCCGGGAGACCGGCCTGAGGACAGGCGACACCAGACTTCGAGGCCAGGTCTGGTTGTCGGACCGGTTTTTTCCTTTTTTCTGTCCTTGTCAAAGCCTGTTCGGGTTGATTCCTGTGTCTTCTTTCCGCTTAGAGATAAAAATCCGTTTCATCAGGGAGGTAAGAAAAAAATGTTCATAATAGGACAGGGAATCAACATCTTGAACAAGAGGATTTTCGAGGCAATCAGAGACAGGGACGAAGGGGTTATAAGGGCCGCGGCAAGGCGGCAGCTTGAAAGGGGCGCAGATGGCCTGGATATATGTATGGGCACCGGGAAGGGTTGCAGTGGAGCGCTTCCGTGGCTCGTTGAGCAGGTCAGGTCTGTTTCAGATTGCCCCCTGTTTCTTCCTCCCTGCCCGGAGGGCCTGTCACTTTCACTTGAAAAGGCAGGCAAAAACAGTTTCATAAACTGTGTTACCGCAGATGCCCGGCGTCTTGACAGCATGTTTTCCGCTGCAGGATGCCTGGGGGCCTCCCTGGTGGTGCTCCTGACCAGGAAGGGCTATCTTCCCTCAAGCCTTGACGAAATCTGCATGGTAGCTGAACAGGTGCTGGAAAAGGCTGAAAAACGAAGGTTTCCAACTGAAAAGCTCCTCCTGGATCCGGTTCTTAGACCCAGGACGGTATGTTTTTCAGGTGGATACGAGACCATTTATCCTGATATAACGCTTTTCATGGAAGCCGTGTATCTTATCGGCAGGCTCAGGGAGAAAAAGATCAAGACCATAGTCGGACTTTCCAACATAACGACGGGGCTGCCGGAAAACGTGCACAACAGGCTCCAGCTCCAGGTGCTGGATCTTCTTGGCATGGCCGGGCTTGATTACGTTATTATGCACACCGGAGACAGGGATCTGGTGCGGGCTGCCAGGATGGAACGCCTCCGGAAATGGGAGAAATATCCGGTCATGGGTTGGCCCCTGGCCGAGGAGCTTGAGGGCCCGTGAAGCATAGCCTGTTTTTTCCTTGTTGACTGGAATGGATCAGACCGTTGCCATAACGTTTATAATCTATTTCCTGGTGGTATTGGTCATCGGCGTTGCAGCATACCTTAAGACCAGGAACATATCGGACTACATCCTTGGAGGCAGGCGGCTTGGCAGCGTGGTGGCTGCCCTGAGTGCAGGGGCTTCGGACATGAGCGGATGGCTTCTCATGGGGCTTCCTGGCCTGGTGTTTTCAAAGGGCCTGGCTGCCCTTTGGCTGGCCGGAGGCTTGCTCCTTGGTACCTGGCTGAACTGGACCGTTATTGCGCAGAGGCTGAGAGTTCTAAGCTTTGAGGCAGGAAATGCCATTACCCTGCCCGAATACCTGGAAAGGCGCTTCCAGGACAGCTCCCGGATCTTGAGGGCAGTGTCTGCATGTCTCATCCTCTTTTTCTTTACCATATACACCAGTTCAGGCCTGGTGGCAGGCGGGAAGCTGTTCGATGCGGTGTTTCATATTCCCTATACGTGGGCAGTGATGGCTGGGGCCCTTGCCGTACTGTCATATACCTTCATTGGCGGGTTCCTGGCCGTGTCCTGGACCGATGCCTTCCAGGCAATCCTGATGCTCCTTGCCCTTCTGGTGGTTCCCGTTCTTTCCTGGAATCAGCTGGGAGCCCCCATTCATGCGGAGCATGGGATCTTGGCCGGCCTGGAAAGGCTAATGAATCCGGCATCTTCTTCACCTTCCGAGCCCTTGACCTACATGTCCGTGGTTTCCCTGGCAGCATGGGGCCTGGGGTATTTTGGACAGCCTCACATCCTGGCAAGGTTCATGGCAATTGATTCACCTGGCAGCGTCAGGAAGGCCAGGCTGATAGGGACTGTCTGGGCAGGGCTTGCCATGACAGGGGCAATCCTTGTAGGCCTTTCCGGATTGGCGTATTTTCACGGCCAGATTCCCGATCCGGAAAAGGTCTTCATCTTCCTTGTCCGGGAACTTATGCATCCGGTTATAGCAGGGGTATGCCTTGCAGGCATCCTTGCTGCCATAATGAGCACGGCCGACTCCCAGCTCCTGGTATCCGCATCTGCCCTCACCGAGGATTTTTACAGGGGGCTTTTAAGGCCCGAAGCAGGAGAAAGAGAACTCATGTGGATTGGGCGTTTCACTGTAATGGCAGTCTCATTGCTTGCCGCATGGCTTGCCAGGGACCCTGAAAGCCTTGTCCTCGATACCGTGGCCTACGCGTGGGCTGGCTTCGGTGCGGCATTTGGCCCGGTTCTCATCCTTTCTCTCTTCTGGAAAAGGATGACAGGCCCTGGGGCCTTGGCAGGCATACTTTCAGGCGGGCTTACCGTGATAATCTGGCGGGGCCTTTCCGGAGGTATCTTCGATGTCTATGAAATCGTCCCGGGTTTCCTGGTCTCATCCTTTTGCATTGCAGCATTCAGCCTTCTTGGTAGTCCTCCAGCGGATATTATTCCTGACTCTTTTGAAAAGACTGCTTGAAATTCCGTCCCCCTTTCAGCCCACAGGTCCGGCATGTGCGTCAACGCCGGAAGCTTATACGTTGAAAGAGCCGTCCACCGGTGTAAATTGGAAGAAAAGGGGGAGCGGAATCTTGTTTGCACCAGTCCGGATTCCCGCACCTTCGGATTATAATGAGGTAACTCAAGTTTCTGAGATAAAATAACTTGCTGAAAATAAAGGAACAAAGAAAGGGTATTCAAGATCAAATGTTTTTTAGCCATGGACACACATGGACACACACGGACAGTTTATCTGCCCTGATCAGGGCAGATAAACACCCCAGGCAGCTCAAATAGCTGCCACCTGGTAGTATATTACCATGCCGAAGGCATGTAGGGTTTCTTCATGCCCGGTTGGGCATGAAGAAAGTATTTGTCCATGTAAGTC
>CAYZJS010000118.1:0-4832 GCA_964478865.1 uncultured Thermodesulfatator sp. | reverse complement strand
TAACAAGCGGCATCCGGCCCCTGTTGCAAAAAGGTGTGACAGGGGCTTTTTTGTTTCTGAAGGTTATCGCTGGTAACCGGTTCTTCGCCTCCAGGGATTTGCCGTCCCAAATTCGGGTCTTGAAATTTTATGGTATCTTACAGGAATCCTGAAGAATAAACCGGGATGATGCACCTAAAATACCTGAAATGTAATGTCTGGACTGGGCCACAGCCCTTGGATTATTCAAAAAAAATTCTTGAGTCACGGTGAAAAATGCCTGTATTTCTGCTGGATGAATCCCTGAAATTTCCGCCTCCTGATCTTGCCGACCCGGATGGCCTGCTGGCCATTGGCGGAGACCTTTCAGTCCCGCGGCTTCTTTCCGCTTACCGGCAGGGGATCTTTCCGTGGTACAGCCAGCAAGATCCCATCTTGTGGTGGTGTCCTGACCCGAGACTGGTGCTTTATCCCGGAGAGCTTCACGTATCCAGGCGGCTCAAGAGAACCATTCGTCAGGAGAGGTTCACTGTGACCTTCAATGAGGCATTCGACCAGGTCATCAGGCAGTGCGCCAGTATCAGAAGGGACAGGGGAGAGGATACCTGGATCACCGAAGACATGATACAGGCTTACACCGTCATGTTTGAACAAGGTTGGTGCAGGAGCGCAGAGGCATGGCTCGAAGGAAGGCTGGTGGGAGGCCTTTACGGCGTGAAGATAGGCAGGGTGTTCTTTGGAGAAAGCATGTTTTCTGCCGCAAGGGATGCATCCAAGGTGGCATTTGTGTCCATGGTGGAACGTTTGAAGGCCCGGGGCACGATGCTTATAGACTGCCAGGTACCAACCGGGCACCTGGCAGCCTTCGGAGCTCGCCTTATCCCGAGGATGCGGTTTCTAGGAGAGGTTGAAAAATGGACAGCTGAGGCCTAGGGATTTCGGCCTTCACACCGGGGGCTACTTCTCCAGTCTCCCCAGGGCATCCTCCAGCCTGTTCATGCCTTCTTCAATCACCTTCTGGTCTGTTGCGTAGGAAAAACGGATGAAGCGGTCGTCTCCGAAGGCAATACCCGGAACGCAGGCTATCTTTGCCTCTTCCAGCAGGTAGTCCGCAAGGTCAAGGGATGTTTCAATGGTCTTGTCCCCGGCCTTTGCCCCTAAAAAGTAGGACATGTCCGGGAAGACGTAAAAAGCGCCCTGCGGCATCAGGCAGTTTACCCCGTTCATGCCGTTCAGCCTGTCAACGATGTAATCCCTGCGCTGCCTGAAGGCCTTCACCATGGTGGCGACGCAGTCCTGTGGCCCTGAAAGGGCGGCTGCTGCGGCCTTCTGGGCTATTGAATTGGCATTCGAGGTGCTCTGGCTCTGGATCTTTGTGGCTGCCTTTATCACAGGGGCCGGGCCGGCCAGGTAACCTATGCGCCATCCGGTCATGGCATAGGTCTTGGAGACGCCGTTTGCCACAACCACATGCTCCTTGGCCTCCGGCAGTACGGAAGCCGGGTTTTCCGGCCCCATCCCGTCGAAGCGGATTTCATCGTAGATGTCGTCGGTTATGATGTAGAATCCCTTTTCAACGGCAAGGCCGGCAACACCCTTCAGGGTTTCAGTGTCGTACACCGCGCCAGTGGGGTTTGAGGGGCTGTTGAGAATTATTGCCCTGGTTTTGCTGTTTACCAGCCCTGCCAGTCTGTCCATGTCGATGGCAAAATTACTGGATGCCTCGGAGGGCAGGAACACCGGAATGCCGCCTGCCAGTTCTATGATTGCAGGATAGGATACCCAGTAGGGGACCGGCACTATCACCTCGTCACCCGGATTTACCATGGCCTGTATGATATTATAAAGTCCCTGCTTGCCGCCTGTGGAGACAAGGACCTGGTCCGGATCATAATCCAGGCCGTAGTGCCTTTTCATCTTGTCGATGATTGCACTTTTCAGTTCTGCAATGCCACCTACAGGGGTGTACTTTGTGAAGCCGTCCTTTATTGCCTTGATGGCTGCTTCCTTGATGTGTTCGGGGGTATCGAAATCCGGTTCACCGGCAGAAAGGTTCACAATGTCGACACCCTGGGCCTTCAGGGCCTTTGCCTTTGCATCAACTGCAAGGGTAGGTGAAGGTTTAAGGTTTTTTACTCTGTCTGCCAGTGGTGTGTCCCAAGCCATGTTTGATCCTCCTTGAAATTTGAAAGGGCGGGTTGAACCCTGAATATTTTTGAAACCAAAGTAGGGAGCTATTTAATAAACCTATTTCATGTGCTGTGCAAGTTTGCATGAATTCTGTTCAGGCTCCGGCGGAATGGCCTTTAGTAAAAAACCCTGTAAAGGTAAAGCCCTCTTGCAGGTGCGCAGGGCCCGGCCTGTGACCTGTCCCGGCTTGAAAGGACTTCTTCCACCTCCGAGGGCTCCCGCTTTCCCAGGCCTGCTTCAACCATGAACCCCACGATGTTTCGTACCATGTAGCGAAGAAAGCCGTCAGCCCTGATCCTTATCCTTATTTCATCAAGGTCCATCGGCTCGTATTCCCGGTTCCTGGTTTTTTCTATCTCCAGGCCGGTTATGGTCCTGGTGGTTGTTTTCACAGAAGATCCGGAAGCCATGAAGGAAGTGAAATCATGTTTCCCCTTCAGAAAAGCGGCACAACCGGCCATTGCACCGAGACGGAGCCTGTTTCTTACTATCCATGCCCTCTGGTTTAAAAGGGGCAGCTTCCCGTTGAAAAGGACTATGCGGTAGAGATATTCCTTTTCCCTGGCCCAGGTTCTCGAGTGAAAATCCGGGCTGACCTCCCGGGCAGAAATAACGGCTATTTCAGGGGGGAGCAGGCTGTTAAGGCCCCTTTCAAAACCCCTGAGGGGGATGTTTCTCCCAGTTTTGAAATTGGCCACCTGCCCCAGGGCATGGACCCCTGCATCCGTTCGCCCGGAGGCAGTAAGATTTATGTCCTCGCCTGTCATCTTTTCCAATGCCGCCTCCATGGTTTCCTGGACGGTACGGGCATTGGCCTGTGTCTGCCATCCGTGAAAGGCCGAGCCGTCATATGTTATGGTGAGCTTTATGTTTCTCAGGATCATGGCTTTTCATTTTGGAACCCTGGTAAGAAATAGAGATGACATAAATTATTGAAAACTAATATGAGATTGAAGTAATATGATTGGATGCTGCTGGTGTTGAAATATATTCAGCCTTTGCTGCAAGCAAGTGAGCCTTCCTCCTCCAAGGCCACTGCAGGCAATTCACGTTATTTCCCATGCGGTTCCGGCGGATACATATCATTGAGAACGGCCCTGCTGCTTATTTTCATGGCCCTGGTCATCCTGCCCTTTGCAGCGAATCTTAGCATAAATTTCCAAAAAGTGCTGAACATTATCGAAGTTGCCGCCAGAAAAGAGGCCATTTCCACCCTCCGGGAAAGTTATTTTGCCCTGAACAAGAAGATTGTTCAGCGCCAGGAAAGCGTGCGCCTGCTTTGCGGAGTGACAGGCATCAAAGACTTGCTTTCCGGCCAAAGGTCTTCTTTCCCCATGAATGTCCTTTCCAGCAGGCTGTCAGGACTTTTGAAAGAATGGTTTGATGACCAGAACGATGTAAGGGAAGTCATGGTTTTCGATTTGGCGGGTAATGTAAAATTCAAGATGGTACGGTCTGCTCAAAATGGCCTTGAGAGGGCAGGGGAGGCCTGGCTCGGCCAGGAGGAAGCCATTGTCAGGGAATACAGGCTGGGAGATGTGGCCGGGGGGAATAATTTCATCATCATTGTGGAAAACGTTGTCAAGTTTCAAGACGACTATCATTCACATGAACCATGTGCCAAGATCGCGGCAGTGGTGACCGATTTTAAGGGCCAGGTGGTGGGTTTTGCCAGCGTCCTCGTTGATATTGCAAGTCTTCTCAAGCGGGCACATTTTGATTTCCTGGCAACGGGTTCCGGCCTTTTCATAAAATGGTCCATTCCACATACCGGTTACCACCAGCATAATCCCGGGGACCTTTTTAAGGTGTTTCCGGAGCTGAAAAAGGTTTTCGAGACGGGACGGGCTGCTGTGCTGGCGGATGCGAATGGAACGGAAACGGCATGGTTTCCCATACTTGCCGATGCCAGGCCGGGACAGGACCTATGGGCGGGACAGGCTGTGGATGAAACCCTCGTGGTGAATTTAAAGAATATGATCGTCACCAGAATAGCTGTTGTTACAGGCATAGCCGTGGGGATCATATTGCTCCTGGCAGTTTGGTTGTCTGCCCGGATAGACCGGCACAGGAGCGAGCTGAAGAATGCCCTGGAAAGCCTGCTTCTGGGCAAGGGGATGGTAAAGCTCCGATGGAAAGGGCCTGCGGAGATACAAAGCCTGGCCAAGGATCTCAACGAGTTGTTTGAAAAGTTCATTCAAAATGATATCAAGCGCCGGGAGGCCATGGATAGGCTTTCTGAACTCAGTTCCAGGATGCGCATGATCCTGGATAATGCTGCAGAAGGAATTATTGAAATAAATTCCCGCAACGAGATCACCTTTGTAAACCGCGCGGCATGCAGGATACTGGGATTTTCCAGGGAAGAGCTCCAGGGAAACGATCTCCATTCCATAATTCATTACATGAAGGAAGACAGGAGTCAGTATCCGGAAGAGGATTGCCCGTTTTGCAAGGCAATACAGGAGGGAAAATACGATATTTCCAAAGAGGAAGTCTTCTGGAAGCGGGACGGAACTCCTGTCTCGGTGGAATACGTCACTGCTCCTGTCAGGGACCAGGAAGGGAAGGTGACAGGGCTGGTGATGTGCCTGAGGGATATCAGTTCCAGGAAGGCGGCAGAAGACAAGGCCAGGGCCTTTGAAGACCAGCTCAGGCAGGCA
>CAYZJS010000117.1:0-12909 GCA_964478865.1 uncultured Thermodesulfatator sp. | reverse complement strand
TCTGGCCGAAAAAGACAGGCAAAAAGATAAAGATATTTTTTACGTATTGTTGAGGGCGAACAAGAGTAAGGATGTCTTTTGCTTTTACCGTCATGTGATCATCTTGGCCTGGCAAGTAAAATTTCCGTTCGTATCTTTACCGCAGACCTCTTATCCTGCCCCCTATTCAGTGGAATCTGGGTTAAGCCACGGGTCGATCCTGCTTTGAAAAAAGAGGACAAGAGGTGGTGTCACCGGATTGTTTTCAGGCAGTTATCCGACCTTTCTGACCTCGATGGAATGTGCTGCCAGATGATCCTTCACCTCCTTTATGGATACTTCCTTGCGGTGAAAGATGCCCGCGGCCAGGGCTGCCTCGGCGGTTGTGTGATTGAAGACCTCCAGGAAATGTTCAGGGCTTCCGGCACCGCTTGATGCAATCACCGGTATGGTTACAGCATCGGTGACCGCCCTTATGAGTTCCAGGTCAAAGCCGGAGTTGGTTCCGTCCCTGTCTATGCAGTTAAGGAGTATTTCTCCGGCACCCAGCCCTTCGCAGGTCTTTGCAAGGGTGATGGCGTCGAGGTCCCTGCCTTCCCTGCCGCCCTTGATAGTGCACTGGTACCAGCAGTATTTCTCTCCGTTTGGCCCGGGAATGGATGTTTCAATCACGTGATGGCCGGTTTCGGAAGGGGATTTTACATAAACCCTTCTGGGGTCTACGGATATCACAACGGCCTGGTTCCCGTAAACACGGGAGATGAGCTCTATGGAGCTTTCTCCAGTGGCCATGCCTGTGCGAAGGTATTCCTCCACGATCAGCACGGCATCGCTTCCTATGGATATCTTGTCTGCCCCTGAACGGAAGTATTCGGCCGCGACCTGCAGGGACGAATAATGCCTTCCATCCCTGTCCGTGTAGTCCCTGATCCCTCCTCCTATGGTCAGCGGAACGAAAACCTCTCTTGAGGTACGCTTCAAGACATCCAGCATGGGCATGTCCTTCAGAGGGAAATCCCGGAAGGCTGTGATATTCAAAAAGGTTATCTCGTCTGCCCCTTCCCGGTAGTATCTTGCAGCCAGCTCCACCGGTTTGCCGAGATTTCTGACTTCACCCTCTTCCCGGACGTCATACTGGTCACCCTTGGTGACAACAAGGTCGCCCTGGTCGTTGGATCTGACGTCCAGGCATGCAATGATTCTCTTGGCAAGCCGGGTGGAGGAAGGCCTCGTTGGGGGCAACACGGCCGTGGCGTCATTTGCCAGGAAATTTTCGAGGATTTTCAGGCCTACATTACCGCTCTTTTCCGGGTGAAACTGGGTCGCGATTATATTTCCCCACTGGATGCTGCTGGTAAATCTCTTGCCGTAATCCGTCGATGTGAGGATGACTTCTTTGTCTTCCGGGGAAACATAGTAAGAATGAACAAAATAAAACTTTTCGTCTCCATTGAGCCCCCTGAAAACAGGGGAAGGCTTTTCAAATACCAGCCCGTTCCACCCCATGTGTGGAACAGACAGGCTGCCACTGAACCTTTTGACCTTGCCCTTCAGAAATCCGAGACCGGAAACCCCGGGGGCTTCCTCGCTTTCTTCAAAAAGCGCCTGGAGCCCCAGGCAGATACCGAAGAAGGGACGGTCTGCCCTGAGATATTCCCCGAGGGGTCCTGCAAGTCCTTTGCCCTTCAGGATCTTCATCATGCTTTCAAAGTTTCCGACCCCTGGAAAGACGAGTTTTTCAGCAGAGAGTATATCTTCGGGCTTTTCAACTGTTTTTACACGTGCACCCAGGCCCTCGATGGCGTTTATCACGCTTCTGACATTTCCGGCACCATAGTCCAGAAGGGTAATCATATTTTCTGGTTCCTTTTCTCAAAAAGATTTTCTATTTTTGAACAGCAGGGTATTTTTTAATCCATATCCTGCAATTGGCAAGAGAGGGAAAAATTTATTTCCCTCCTGCAATGCATGGGGCAGGTAAAAATCTAAGCCCATGGAGATGAACTTTGAACAGTGTTGATCAAAAGGATCGGGCCCTCATACAGGAATTCATGTCGCTGATGGAGGTGCTAAGGAGGCTCAGGGCGCCTGATGGCTGCCCATGGGACAGGGAACAGACACCGGAGACCATAAAAAAGTACATCCTTGAAGAGGCCCACGAGTTGACAGAGGCCGTGGAGGAAGGATGGGCGGCCGAGACCTGTGAAGAGCTTGGAGACCTGTTTTTCCTTCTCCTGTTTCTGGCTGATCTTTATGAAGAACAGGGAGAGTTCACCCTGAAAGATTCCATGGAAAAGATCAGGGAGAAGATGATAAGGCGCCATCCTCACATATTTGGCGACGTGGAGGTCAGCGGATCAGCCGACGTGATAGCCAACTGGCAGGCAATAAAGGCAAGAGAGGCCGAGGGGAAGGGAAAGAGGAAAAGCGCCCTTGGAGATCTTCCCCGCTCGCTTCCATCCCTCCAGCGGGCATTCCGCATGGGAGAAAGGGCCTCAAGAGTGGGCTTTGACTGGCAGGATTCAGAAGGGGTAATGGAAAAGCTTCAGGAGGAGATCCGAGAGCTTGAAGGGGCAATCCACCAGGAGTCTTCCAGCAGGGTGGAAGAAGAGGTCGGGGATCTCCTCTTTACTGCTGCCAATCTTTCCAGGAAACTCGGGGTCAATCCGGAGGACGCCTTGAAAAAGGCCCTGGATAAGTTCAGCAGGCGCTTTCATGAGCTGGAAGACAGGGTTGCACAGTCGGGCAGGCAGGTTTCAGACCTTACCCCGGAAGAGCTGGATCTTATCTGGGAAAAGGTTAAGGGCTGAAGGAACAGGATGTCGGTTCATCCGGTTAAATACGATGTCATAGTGGTCGGGGCCGGTCATGCCGGTTGCGAGGCTGCCCTTGCTGCTGCACGCCTTGGAGCCAGGACCTGTGTCCTTACCATCAATCTGGACTGTATTGCTGCCATGAGCTGTAATCCTGCCATTGGCGGCCTTGCCAAGGGCCATCTGGTCTGCGAGATAGATGCCCTCGGGGGAGAGATGGCCAGGAATACCGATGCCACGGGTATCCAGTTCAGGCGTCTCAACATGTCCAAGGGGCCGGCGGTGAGGGCCAGAAGGGCACAATCCGACAGGCTTCTCTACCGTCTGAGGATGAAAGAGGTCCTGGAAGCACAGGAAGGACTGGACATCATCCAGGCCATGGCTGGAAGGCTCCTGGTAAGAGACGGCAGGATATGCGGGGTTGAAACCACCATCAACCAGGAAATACAGGGCAAGACGGTCATAGTCACCACGGGAACATTCCTGAGGGGCCTCATACACATAGGTCTTAAACATTTTCCTGCAGGACGCCTGGGAGATCCGCCTTCAAACAGGCTGTCCCGTTCCATAAAGGAGCTAGGGTTTGAGATGGGAAGGCTGAAGACCGGCACCACGCCAAGGCTCCATGCAGGAAGCATTGATTTTTCCGGCCTGGAAAAGCAGGCCGGAGATGACCCTCCTCCCTGGTTTTCCATAATGACCGATTCCGTGCCCCTGCCACAGGTGCCCTGTTACATCACCTATACCAATGAAAGGACTCACGAGATAATTCTAAAGGGGCTTGAGCGCTCTCCGCTTTTTACAGGTGTTATAGAAGGAGTGGGGGCAAGATATTGCCCCTCCATAGAGGACAAGGTCTTCAGGTTCAGAGACAGGCCCAGGCACCAGATATTCCTTGAGCCAGAGGGGCTTGAGACCGTTGAGATCTATCCAAACGGCATTCCGACCAGCCTGCCCATTGATGTCCAGTTCGATATGGTAAGAAGCATCAGGGGCCTGGAACATGCCAGGATATTGAGGCCCGGTTATGCCATCGAATATGATTATGCCGATCCGGTGCAGTTGAGGCCGTCCCTTGAGACAAGGCTTGTGGCAGGGCTTTACTTTGCCGGCCAGATAAACGGCACGTCCGGCTACGAGGAGGCAGCGGCCCAGGGGCTCATGGCCGGCATCAACGCCGCAAGAGCAGTGCGCGATGAAGGGCCCGTGGTGATTGACAGGTCCCAGGGATACATCGGGGTGCTGATAGACGATCTCGTTACAAAGGGCACCAAGGAACCCTACCGCATGTTTACGTCAAGGGCCGAGTACAGGCTGATGCTGAGGGAGGACAACGCCGCCTCCAGGTTGACACCCGTTGGCCGAAAGATCGGGCTGGTAGGAGACAGGCAGTGGCAGAGGTTTCTCCAGAAGAAAGAACGGTATGAGGCCTTTCTTAGTGAGCTAAAATCGTATAAGGTTTCTCCATCCGGGGAGATAAACAGGTGGCTGGGGGAATGTGGTTCCACTCCGCTGAAACAGGGCACGAGCCTTTTCGAGCTTCTCAGGAGGCCTGAGGTCTCCCTTTACTCGGTGTGCCGGCGTTTTGGCCTTGCTCCGCCCCCGGAGGATATCTTCGACCAGGTGGAGATAGAGACAAAGTACGAGGGTTACATAAGGCGGCAGCAGGAGGAAGTCAGGAAGTTCAAGAAGTGGGAAAAGATGCTCCTTCCTCCTGACCTGGATTACAGCCTTGTCCCGGGCCTTTCCCGGGAGGTGGTGGAAAAGCTTAGCCGCATCCGTCCAGAGAGCCTGGGCCGGGCCTCCAGGATTTCCGGGGTTACGCCAGCAGCAGTTACGGCAATCAGGATCTATCTTCAGAAGCGGAATCGCTGAGCCGGGTATTGTCCTGTTTTTCCTCGATGTTTAGGGTGTGTTGAAATTATTGCAGATTGCGGTTCATGTTGTTTTTGTGATAAAGTTTTGAGTAGTGGCTATCTCTGAAAATGCCGTTACTGGATAAGATGACGATTTTTGGAGGTAACCTGATGCCAAGGCCTTGAAAAACTTGCGGATCATCTCTGCCCAGAGCGCTTTCAGCCGCCGGCCCACTGGTTTAAGGGCCTGGATTTGTTATTACAAGATTGATTCAAAATTTTAGGGAAGTTGAACAACTCCGAAAGTGAGTTAGAAATGTCAGAAAATAACAATGCCATTGTTCTCAAGAAGGAACTCGAAGAGATCCTTCCCAGGAGGCTTGCCCAGGTTTTCCAAGATTACGGCCTGGATCTTAACGAGCTTCTGGTCCCTTTGAAATGGAAACCCCTGGTCCTTTTCATCGGCAATTACTCTTCAGGGAAATCCACATTCATCAATGAATTCCTCGGCCGGGAGATACAGAGGACCGGCCAGGCGCCTACAGACGACAGCTTTACCATCATTACTGCTCCGGAAGGGGATGAGCCCGAGGGCGATCTTACCGGCAGCACGGTGGTAAATGATGAAAGATTCCCCTTCGAATCCCTCCGGGGGTTCGGGCAGAAACTCCTGGCGCACCTTTCCATGAAGCGGGTAAAGGCACCTGTGCTGGAAGACATAGCAATAATCGATACTCCAGGCATGCTGGACTCTGTAACGGAAAAAGACAGGGGTTACGATTATCTCGGTGTTGTGGGGGAGTTTGCCAAGCTTGCAGACCTCATAGTCCTGATGTTCGACCCTCACAAGGCCGGAACCATCAAGGAGACCTACAAGGTGCTGCGGGTGACCCTCCCGGGCACTGCGGGGGAAGACCGTGTGAGATTCGTGCTCAACAGGATTGACGAATGTGAAAGCCTGGAGGACCTGGTGCGGGCATACGGCACTTTGTGCTGGAACCTTTCCCAGATGACAGGAAGAAAGGACATCCCCCGCATCTTCCTAACCTACGCCAGGATCGAAGGAAGGGAAGTACTGCCGGAATTCAAGGTCTGGGAAAAGGAACGGGAGGAACTCAAAAGATCTCTGCTGGATGCCCCCCGCATGCGTCTTTATCACATGCTTCAGGAAGTGGATAACGTTGTCAGGGAACTTGCCCTTGAGATAGAGGCCCTGGAAAGCTTCAGGCAGCGCTTCAGAAAAAAGCTGTGGGGCTTTGCCAAGAGCATGCTGTTCACTGGTGCCGGGGCATTCTTCCTTGGAGATCTTGCCATGAACCTGCTTTTCGGATACCCGGAAAGTCCCTTTGTCATAGAGCTTGTTTCCGGCAATCTTGGACCTCACAGTTTCCTGTGGCCATTTATCTGGCTGCTGCTGGTTATTGCCGGGGGCTCAGGCCTGTTTCAGAAGATCACGTTTCCCAGGTTTGCCAAGAAGTATGCGACAAATCCCGACCCCCTGGTAAGCCTCAAGTCGCCCTACGAGCGGGATCTCTGGCCCATTGTAAGGCAGAGGGTTTCCCAGCTTATAGAAAAGCATGCCAGGAGGCATGTCTGGATTCCGCATTCCAGGAATCTCAAGAAGGTGAGGAGTTTCCTTAAAAAGGATCTCCAGGCCTTTTACGAAAAAATCAAGCTTTATTGATGCAAGTCAGGTGTTCCCGGATCGTAACTCATCACAGGGTTCTTTGCGGGCATTATCGCACAACTGTCTGAGATGTGTCTGCTCACAGGTGCTCCAGAAACGAGGCGGTCCCTGTACTTCAGGTGCCCGGCAACGCAGTAGAGTTGATGCCCTGTGAGCAGATACCATGGACCTGATGATTCTTGAAAAAGGGCCTGTCTTCACTTTCTCCGGTCCATTTACTATACTTGGTTATGCCTGTTTTTCCGGTGAAGGATCGTTTCTTGCCGGGCAGACCATTCATGTGCCTGGGAATGGTGAAGGTTCAGGCATTGGCATATCCTGTAACGGACGGGTAGAAAGTATCCGGCTCATGGTTGAAAGAAAGTTTGGAGGAATTCATGTCAGGACATTCAAAGTGGAGCACGATCAAACATAAAA
Source organism: uncultured Thermodesulfatator sp. (assembly GCA_964478865.1). Lineage (GTDB taxonomy): Bacteria > Desulfobacterota > Dissulfuribacteria > Dissulfuribacterales > QOAL01 > QOAL01. Next base: position 6,157 of record CAYZJS010000117.1, on the reverse strand, counting down.
AGGCGGCCCAGGATGCAAAACGGGGCAAGATCTTTACCAAGCTCATAAAGGAAATCACTGTTGCGGCAAGGCTGGGAGGAGGGGACCCTGCGGCGAATCCCAGGCTCAGGGCTGCAATAGATGCCGCAAAGTCCCAGAACATGCCAAAGAACAACATAGAAAGGGCGATAAAGAAGGGCACGGGAGAGCTTGAGGGTGTTTCCTACGAGGAAGTCACCTATGAAGGTTATGGCCCCGGGGGTGTGGCAGTGCTCGTGGAAACCATTACCGATAACCGCCAGCGGACTGTGGCCGAGGTAAGACACATTTTTGCCAAGCGGGGCGGAAGCATGGGTGAGCCAGGGAGCGTGGCATGGATATTTGAAAAGAAGGGCTTGATAGTCATTGAAAAGTCCAAGGTGGACGAGGATACCCTGATGGATGCGGCCCTGGACGCCGGTGCGGAAGATATCCAGGACAGCGGCACCGAGTGGGAGATAGAGACAAGGCCGGAGAATCTTGAAAAGGTGAAGAAGGCCCTGGAGGCGGCAGGCATTGAGATACTTTCTGCAGAGGTGTCCATGGTCCCTTCCAACACTATTGAGATCCAGGACGAAAAACAGGCCGAACAGCTGATGAAACTCATGAATGCCCTGGAAGACAACGACGACGTCCAGAACGTGTATGCCAATTTTGATATACCGGACGAACTCCTGGAAAGGGTTGCCTAGGGGCGGAAGATTTGCTGATCCTTGGTATTGATCCCGGTTCCAGGGCCACGGGCTATGGAGTAATATCCAGCAGCTCAGGCGGAGGAGATATCTCCCTTGTGGGCAGCGGAGTAATAAGGACGGATTCGTCCATGAGTTTTATCTCCAGGTTGAAGACCCTTTATGACGGAATGGATGCAGTGATCTCCCGGTTCAAGCCGGATGTCGCCGCGGTTGAAGAGGTTTTCGTGGCCAGGAATGCCAAGTCTGCCCTTAAACTCGGGCATGCCCGGGCGGCAGTCATCATGTCTGCCCTGAATCGCGGGCTTCTCGTGTATGAATACACCCCCCTTGAGATAAAAAAGGCCGTTGTCGGCTACGGAAGGGCAGAAAAGATTCAGGTCCAGAAGATGGTCTCCATCATACTTAATCTTTCCGCCACGCCACCCAAGGATGCCTCTGATGCACTTGCTGTTGGGGTTTGTCATGTCCATAGCGCCCGCATAAACAGGTTTATGGAAGTGAGTGCCAGGTGAAACACATGATGATTTCCTGTAAAAGGGGCTGACAGGGCATGATCGGTTATCTCAGGGGAGTTGTGGCGGGCATAAAGGCAGACACCGTCCTGGTGGAAGTTAACGGTATCGGATACCGTGTCCAGATGCCTATCTCCCAGCTGGACAGCCTGCCGAAGGCAGGAGAGGAGGTCTTGGTTCACACCCACCTGATAAACAGGGACGACTCCATGTCTTTGTACGGGTTCACCCATGAAAGGGGGCTCGAGATCTTCAGGATGCTCCTGGAGGTTTCAGGTGTCGGGCCGAGACTTGCACTCAATATACTGTCGGTGGTGCCGGTGGATGATCTTATCCAGAGCATTTCCGTGGGGGATTCTTCCAGGCTGCAGGCAGTTCACGGAGTAGGTAAGAAGACCGCCGCCAGGATTTGCGTGGACCTGAAGGAAAAGGCACGAAAATATATAAAGGAAAGCGGTGTCAGGCCGGCTGGAGAACCTGTCTCCGGGCCTGATCTCGGCCCCTTGCCGGAAGTGGTGTCAGATGCGGTGTCTGCACTTTCAAACCTCGGTTACAGGCCGTCTGAGGCAAGAAGGGCCGTCATGAAGGTGCTGGATGGCAATGAAAGCGCAAACCTTGATGCCGTCATTAAGGCATCCCTGCAGATCCTTTCCAGGATAGGGAAGAGATAGGATATGAACCGGCCTGGAAATACCGGCGGATTCCCCCCCGGGGAGCTTTCGGATAACCTCGTTCCCGAACCGCTGGAGGAAGAGATCGCAATAGAGCCCGGCCTCAGGCCAAGGAGTCTTTCGGAATACATCGGCCAGGATGATGTGAAAAGGGGTCTTTCCCTCTTCATCCAGGCTGCCAGAAAGAGGGGTGAGGCATTGGACCACTGCCTCCTGCACGGCCATCCCGGGCTTGGAAAGACAACCCTTGCCCACATCATTGCCAGCGAACTCGGTGTTGGAATAAGGTGCACTTCCGGCCCTGTTATCGAACGTCCCGGCGATCTTGCAGCCATTTTGACCAATCTCCAGCCTGGAGAGGTGCTTTTCATAGATGAAATTCACCGCCTGAGCCCTGCAGTGGAAGAAATCCTTTACCCGGCCATGGAGGATTACCAGCTTGACCTGATAATAGGCCAGGGGCCCAGTGCCAGGACAATCAGGATAGACCTTCCGAGGTTCACCATGGTGGGTGCCACCACCAGGGCTGGGCTCCTGTCGCCACCCCTTAGGGACAGGTTCGGAGTGCTCCTGCGGGTGGATTTTTACAGGGATGAAGACCTGGAGGAGATCGTCCTTAGGTCCGCCTCCATCCTCGGCGTCGGGATAAACAGGGAAGGGGCAAGAGAGATAGCCAGGCGTTCCAGGGGTACACCAAGAATAGCAAACAGGCTGCTGAGGCGCGTGAGGGATTTTGCCGAGATAAAGGCCGGCGGCACCATAGACAGGGACGTGGCCGACAGGGCACTGGTTATGCTTGACGTGGACAGTGAAGGGCTTGACAGGATGGACAGGCAGATTCTTTCCATGATCATAGATCGCTTTGACGGCGGGCCGGTGGGCCTCGACACCATAGCGGTATCCCTGGGAGAGGAGAGCCAGACCATCGAAGATGTATACGAGCCTTTCCTGGTGCAGCGCGGCTACATCCACAGGACGCCCAGGGGCCGGATGGCAACGGATCTGGCCTACAGGCACCTTAAAAGGAAACGAAGAGGCAGGGAAAGTCGATGAAACTACTTGAACCGGATGATTTGAGGCCACTTGTTGATGCCGAGGCATTGGGTTTTGAATATATAAGTGAACTGGGGCCGGGTGTGGCCTCGTTCTTTGGCCAGGAGAGGGCGGAAAGGGCCCTTGATTTCGGCCTGGATATGGAAAGAGACGGCTTTAACGTGTTTGTTGCCGGTCTCCAGGAGGCGGGTTCCCTTGAACTCACCAGGGCGAAGCTGGAAAGGATGGCCAGGAAGGAGGCCCAGCCGCCAACGGACATCTGCTATCTGTACAATTTCAATGATCCCGATGTTCCCCTTGCCCTGGAGCTTGAGAAGGGCAGGGGCCAGGAACTGAGAAAGGCAATGATGGAGCTTGTGGACAACCTCAGGCTTCACATGCCCAAGAATTTCGAGGGTGAAACCTATCTCGTCCGCAAAGAGGAGGTCATCCGCAGTTTCAACAAGAAGAGGAGCGAGTTTTTCGAGGAGCTGGACAAGAAGGTAAGGGAGAAACAGTTTATCCTACAGGCCGATCCCACGGGTATGATGGTAATTCCAGCCAAGCCGGATGGAAGCCCCATGAGCCCGGAGGAAATCACCAAGATGAGCAAGGAGGAACAGGATGAACTGAAACGGAAAAGCGAGGAGCTCCACAGGGAGATGGGCGCCACCATGCGCCAGATTCACCAGCTTGAGCAGGAGGTGCGGCAGAAGCTCAAGGAGCTCGACCGGGAGGTTGCAAGGCAGACCGTGGAGACCCTCATTGCTCCGCTGAGGGAAAGGTTTGCGTCTGTAGAAAAACTGCAGGAATATTTCAACCAGGTGCAGGAAGACGTGATCCTCCATTTCGAGGATTTTAGGCCTCCAAAGGAAGTGCCTCCACCAGGCATGCCCTTTCCGCTCCCTGGAATGGGGCCAAGTTTTACCCGTTACGAGGTGAACGTCTTGGTGGACAATTCCGAGGCGGAAGGCCGGCCCGTGATATTTGAGGCAAATCCCAGCTATCCGAACCTTTTCGGAGTAATAGAGCGCCAGGCCCAGTTCGGTGCCCTTTTCACAGACTTTACCATGATAAAGGCAGGGGCGCTTCACAAGGCGAACGGTGGCTACCTGCTGCTCAAGGTCACGGATCTCCTGAAAAGACCCTTTTCCTACGAAGCCCTCAAGAGGGCGCTAAAGACCGGAAAGCTCGAGATAGAAGACCCTGGAGAACAGCTGGGTCTTTTTACCACCAAGAGCTTGAAGCCCGAGCCCGTTAAGCTCAGGGTTAAGATAGTGCTAATGGGCGATCCTTTCCTGTACCAGCTGCTTTTCAGCCTGGATGAGGATTTCAGGGAACTTTTCAAGGTCAAGGCCCACATGGATGTGCATACCGACCGGACAGATCCCCGTACAGAGGAATTTCTTAGCACTGTTGCTGCCATAAGGTCGAGCAATAACCTTAGAGACATAGATAAGACCGGCGCGGCAAGGCTTCTTGAATATTCCTCTGAGCTGGCAGAGTGCAGGGAGAAGCTTTCCCTCAAGGTGACGGAGATAGAGGATCTCCTCATGGAAGCGGATTTCTGGGCAGGAAAGGCAGGTGCTTCCAGCATCAGCCGGGAGCATGTTCAAAAGGCCATAGACGAAAAAAGGTATCGTTCAAGCCTCTATCAGGAACACCTCCAGGAACTGCTGGTCAAGGACATAATAAAGGTCTCAACCAGCGGCAAGACGACAGGCCAGATTAATGGCCTGGCAGTTTACAACATGGGTGATTACACCTTTGGAAAACCCTCCAGGATCACCGTAAACATCTCCCTTGGAAAGGAAGGTGTGGTGAACATAGAAAGGGAGGCGGAACTTTCAGGCAAGATACATACCAAGGGAGTGATGATACTTTCCGGATACCTGAGATCCAAATTTGTAAGGGAAAAGCCCCTGAGCCTTACGGCGACTGTATGTTTTGAACAGAGCTACGGGATGATAGACGGGGATTCCGCCTCCGGTGCAGAGCTGTTTGCCCTGCTTTCTGCCATTTCCGGCATCCCTCTCAGTCAGGAAATCGCATGTACCGGCGCAGTCAGCCAGAAGGGAGAGATTCTTCCTGTAGGAGGGGTTACGGCCAAGATAGAAGGATTCTTTGATCTTTGCAGGGAACGCGGTTTTTCACCGGGCCAGGGAGTGATAATCCCCAAGGCCAATGTAAGGGATCTCACCCTGAAGAGTGACGTGGTTGAAGCCGTGCGTGAGGGGAAGTTCCATGTCTGGGCAATCGAAACGGTGGATGAAGGAATAGAGCTTCTTACCGGCATGAAGCCCGGTATAGCGGATGAACAGGGGAAGTTCCCGGAAGACACGGTCTATTTTCACGTGGACCGGGAACTTCAAAGACTCTCGGAGCTTGCGAAAAAACTCGCCTCGGAATCCGGGGACAAGAAGGATTAAGCCGCTGCTCTTTTGGTGCTGGCAAATGGATAATCTGCGGATGGAAACCGGCTAATACCGCACCCTTACAGTGAACTTCAGGACCTTTTGACCATGAGCAGGGACATCCAGTTTCCACAGCGCGGTATTGGCATCCATTTTCTGATGTTCCTGGTTTTCAGCGGTGATCTGCCATGTTCCAGAAACGGGCTCCATGTATTTTACTGTAACTGGCTCGTCCTTGCTGTTTTTCACCGTTACTTCATAGGAATTTTCGTATAATGACGAGTACTTGTTGCTGTCCGCCAGCTTTTTGAAGTCTGTCTGGAGCCTCGTGCATACTATGTCAAATGCCTTTCCCAGGTTGAGCCGGACCTTTTCATCCTGGGGCACGTGGTTAATCTCGTCTTTCCCGATGAACTGGAGCCTGCCTGCGGAGTCTTTCTTGTACATCCTTACTTCACCCTGCGGCATTGGTATGCCGATATGGGAGGATTTGTCGTTTTTGAACGAGATAACGGCAGCTACCACCACCTGTTCACCCCTGCCGGTACTTCTTCTGGTATAGGTGTACCTGTTGCCAATGGCCAGAAATTCCTTGGAGCAGGGTATCCCGGAGGCAGAAAAAAGGGTGATCTCCTTGGGCTGATCCTTTTCCAGGGAAACGGGTCGATCTATGTTGTAAAGATGATATTCGAACAGTGTCTCCCTGCTGACATCCGGGTCGATGGGTGCAGCCATGGCTGCCTTTTTCATGGCAAAACTTCTGTTGATTTCGGGAGGCCCTGTCCCTTCATTTACATCTCCGGCCACCAGTTGAA